>CALZCU010000014.1 GCA_945632055.1 uncultured Ruminococcus sp.
GAATACTCGGCAAACTTCCTCTTTACTCTCTGGAAGCGTGTGCGTAAGTACGGTGCGTACTGTACGGGTATTACGCAGAATGTGGACGACCTTTTGCAGAGCCATACAGCGAGGACGATGCTTGCCAATAGTGAATTTATCATTATGTTAAATCAAGCGTCCACCGATAGGATTGAGCTTGCCAAATTGCTTAACATCTCCGACCTTCAGATGAGTTATATCACGAATGTCGGTGCAGGTCAGGGCTTGCTCAAAGTCGGCAGCTCTCTTGTGCCGTTCGTCAACAAGTTCCCACGCAATACCGAGCTTTACAAGCTGATGACTACCAAGTTTGGAGAGGTGTAACCGTATGAAAATGAAAAAGTATATTTGTCTGATTGCCGCCGTGTGCCTTTTAGGTACGGCGGCTTTTTGCGGCTATCACATTTACGACCATTATGCCGACGAAGCTGAACAGACCGAAGCCTTTGAGAATATTGCCGAAATCGTAGAGCAGGCACAGACAGAGGACGGCAATGCCCCAGAAGTTCCCTTGACAGAGGAAGAAAATATCCTCACGGAATACGGAGAACTGTATTTGAAAAACACGGATATGGTCGGCTGGCTTTCCATAGCCGGCACACCCCTCAATTATCCCGTGATGCAGACCCCGAATGAGCCTAACTACTATTTGAAGCGCAATTTTGAAAAGGAATACAGCGACTTGGGAACACCTTATATTCAGGAAAACTGCGACCTTACGAGCAGCGATAACCTTGTTATTTACGGTCATCACATTAAGGGCGGAAAAATGTTCGGAGCTTTGGAGGATTACAAGTTCCAGAGCTTCTATGAGGAACACAAGACCATTCAGTTTGATACCCTTACGCAGCGTGGCGAATATGAAATTATCGCTGTTTTTAAGACCGTGGCGTACAGCTCTCAGGGCTTTCGCTACTATGATTTTGTCAATGCGGAAAGCGAGGACGAGTTTAACGCCTATATTCAAAAATGCAAAGAGCTTGCATTGTACGAAACAGGCGTAACCGCAGAATACGGCGACAGACTCATTACCCTCTCTACCTGCGAATACTCAGCGCAGAACGGCAGGCTTGTGGTGGTCGCAAAAAAGACAGCTTGATTTTGAGCGCAAATCTTCTGGGAAAGGAGGTTATCTATGGCTGATATAAAGACCAGAGATGCAGTCAAAGGAACGATTAAGACCATTGACAAGGCTGCGGTAGCTTCTGAGCGTATGAAGTCTGCTTATTCCAAGATAAAAAGCAAGGCTGAACAAGGCTATTACGCTGATGAAAACTCCGCCACCGAATATGCCGCCGATAAGGTTTCAGCAACTTCGGAGCGTATCACGGACGAGGGCGTTCATCAGTTCAACAAGCAAGGTCAAAAAGGAGTAAAAACCACAAAGGACAATGTGGTTAAGGCAAAGGATAAAATATCTGAGTTCAAGCAAAAGCGAGCCGCCAAAGCCGCCGAGCAGCGTATGTCTGGAAACAGCGTGCAGACCTATCGCAGTACCGTAAGCCATTCAGCAGATAAGGCGGTCAAAGGCGCACAGCAAACGGAAAAAACCATAAAGCAGACTGCCCGAAGCGGTAAAAAGACAGTAAAAACAGCCGCCAAAGGTACGGTAAAGACTACGCAAAAATCCGTAAAAACCGCACAGGCAACCTCAAAGGCAGCGATAAAAACTGCCGAGCATACCGCCAAAGCAACGCAGGCGGCGGCGAAGGCTTCCGTAAAAGCAGCTCAGAGAGCTGCACAGGCAGCAAGAGCCACGGCGAAGGCTACGATTGTTGCCGTGAAAGCGGCGGTCAAAGCTACGATTGCGGCAGTTAAGGCGATTATTGCAGGAACAAAAGCGTTAATTGCGGCGATTGCGGCGGGCGGTTGGGTTGCGGTTGTTGTTATTTTGGTTATCTGCCTTATCGGTCTGCTCGTAAGCTCGGTATTTGGTATTTTCTTTTCGGGCGAGGACTCAGGAAACGGAATGACAATGCAGACCGTGGTTAGAGAAATCAATACCGAATATGACACCCGCCTTGATGAAATCAAAAGCGATACGGCTTATGATGTTTTGGAAATGTCGGGAAGCCGTGCCGTCTGGAAAGAGGTGCTTGCGGTTTACTCGGTCAAGACTACTACCGACCCAGACAATCCGCAGGAAGTGGCGACAATGGACGATAATAAAAAGCAGCTTCTGGCGGACATATTCTGGGAAATGAACGAAATAAGCTCCAGAACGGAAAGCAAGACCGAAACCGTGATAACCGAAACAGATGACGGTCACGGAAATATCGTCCAGACCGAAACCACCCAAACACGGACTTACCTGTATATTACAGTCAGCCACAAAACCGCCGAGGAAATGGCAGACCAATACGGTTTTGATGACGAGCAGCGGCAGATGTTGTCCGAATTACTTGCCGATGAAAACAATTCGCTATGGTCGCAGGTGCTTTACGGCATATCCGTAGGCGACGGCGAAATCGTGACCGTGGCTCTGTCGCAGGTCGGCAATACAGGCGGTCAGCCCTATTGGTCGTGGTATGGCTTCAACTCTCGTGTGGAATGGTGCGCTTGCTTTGTTTCGTGGTGTGCGAACGAATGCGGCTATATCGAGAACGGGATTATCCCGAAGTTTGCAGGCTGCATACAAGGCTCTGAGTGGTTTAAGGAAAGAGGACAATGGCAGGACGGCAGCTTTACGCCAGAAGCAGGACACATTATCTTCTTCGATTGGGAAGGTGACGGTCTTACAGACCATGTGGGTATTGTAGAGCGTGTGGAGAACGGAACAGTCTATACAGTTGAAGGTAACTCAGGCGATGCCTGCCGACAGAACAGCTATTCTATCGGCAGCAGCGTTATCTACGGCTACGGTATCCCTGCTTATTAAAATGGGCAAAAGAAAACCAGAGGATTTTATTCCTCTGGCTCTTTTGCTTTACATAGTCCGTTTACAGTTGCTTCAATCACGGACAGTTCTTTATCATCTAAATTGTCGAGCTGTGCGTCTAAGCGTCTGCGGACGGAACTCTTTTTGACTTCTTTGTTAGGAAATATATACTCATCAACCGAAACATCGAACATTGTAATAAGCTGAATAAACAGCTCGATGCTTGGATATTTTCCCTCGTTTTCGATAGATTGAATGTGTCTGGGGGCATAGCCGATTATCCCAGAAAGCTGCTCTCTCGTCATTCCTCGTGCTTCACGGGCTTTTTTAATCGCCTGTCCTATCGGCATAAAATCGAAATCAAAATCGTTGTTTCTCTCGTCCATAAGCTCACCACCTTGCCTCAATATAATTCTCTTATTATATTGTATGGATTTGTGGCTTCTTATTAAACGATGTGAAAATGCCGACTATAAGATATTTCACTTCCTGCTATAAGCAGTAAAAATTCATATATTCTATTATGCTAAGAGTAAACCCAACGATTGAAATAAAAACTATCTGAAACAGAGATTGTGAAGATAAAAATAATTTTTACATAAATTCAATGTAGAGTTTGATGTTTCAACGGAGCGTTTCTTGAATATGTCATTACTTGTGATATTATAAAAGAGGAAAGAAGGTGAAAATATTGAACCCTCAAAAAACTGGAAGTTTGATAGCTACTATTAGAAAACAACAAAATCGTACTCAACAAGACTTGGCAAATGAATTAGGTGTATCAAGTGCGGCTGTTTCAAAATGGGAACGGGGTATCGGCTTTCCAGATGTATCCCTTGTTGAACCATTAGCTACATCCTTGGGAATTACGATAGCAGAATTATTCAAGGGTGAAAGAATAAATGATAGCGTTGATAACGAATATGAAAGTTTATTAGCAGATGTTGTAAAAGTATCAGTTGATGAAATAACCAAAAAGAAAAAAATAGCCAATTGGATTATCGCTATCGCTGTTGCTGTTCTATATTTATTGATTTCTGTAATATCAAATAAGTGGGAGATAACTTGGGTAGTCTGGATTGTATATTGTTTTTATCGGATTTTTACTGAATATATTTATAAAAAATATTAGTAATCAGCAGGTATAAGAGAATATCACAGACAAAGAGCCGATGAACTTGTAAATGGTCATAGTTTATCGGCTTTTTTAATAAGTATTTTGCTTGCCCTCTTGACTTTTACTATCAATAATAGTACTATTATTGGTAGTAAATAGGAGGTGCTATTATGTCGTCTATAGATTTGGTAATACTTGGGATTGTGTTAGAAAAACCGCAAAGTGCTTATGAAATACAAAAAGATGTGGAATATCATCATTTGTCACGGTGGACTAAAATAAGCGTACCCTCTATATATCGAAAAGTTATTCAGCTTAGTGAAAAGGGGTATTTGCAAAGCGATATTGTAAAGGGCGATAGATTTGCAGATAAAGCAGTCTACTCTATTACGGATAGTGGAAAGCGATATTTTGATGAGCTGATGACTTCGTATGTATCACAATCTGTTCCTTTATTATTCGATTTTAATGTTGTAATTGCTAATCTGAATAAAGTTAGTAAAGAAGAAGCTCTTGTATTGATTTCTGAGTTGAGAGCAACTATACAGACTTCGGCTCAATCCAATGAAAGGTATGCTTCCGAATATGCGAATATCCCACTTGTTGGAAGAACAATTTTTGAGCAACAAAGGCATTTATATAATTCACTTCTGGAGTGGCTTAATGAATTTGAAAGCCAATTCAAAAAGGAATAATAGTATGCCTATAAAATCCAGCTTAACCATTATGTTTGAAGCTCCATTCTGGATTGGGGTATATGAGCGATACGATGATGGTCAATACGAAGTATGCAAAATTACTTTTGGTGCAGAGCCAAAAGACTATGAGGTGTACGAATTTCTCTTAAAAAACTGGAGTAAATTAAAGTTCAGCCCACCTATAAAATCAGAATTAGTAGAGGAACGAAAAATAAATCCAAAGCGTAAGCAGCGTGAAATTAACGGTCAGTTGCAAGACAGAGGTATGGGAACAAAAGCACAACAGGCATTAAAACTTCAACACGAACAAAATAAACTTGAACGGAAATGTAAAAATCGTGAGCAGAAGGAAGCTGAAAAAGAGCGAAAATATGTTTTACGCCAAGAAAAGAAAAAAGCAAAACACAGGGGAAGATGATAAATTATGACTCAAAAATGGATACTGTGTCCTGTTTGCGGCAGCAAAACCCGTGACAGGCTTAGAGAGGATACAGTATTGAAAAACTATCCTCTCTACTGCCCGAAATGCAAACAGGAAACTTTGATTGATGCAAAGGAACTACATATAACCGTCATTAAAAAGACATACACGCAAGCAATAAATTTGGAAGCAGAAAAAATATTCAAATAACCTATTGACTCTGACGCTGCGTTATAGTTTAGAATGATATTACACGGAAGGGGTGATAAATATGCGAACAGTAAAAGAAGTCAGCAAACTCACAGGTGTTAGTGTGCGCACACTACATTACTATGATGCCATTGGTCTTTTGAAGCCTACAAAAGTAACCGAGGCAGGCTATCGAATGTATGACGATGCAGCCCTTAGCCGTTTGCAAAACATTCTATTGTTTCGTGAATTACAGTTCCCTCTGAAGGAAATTAAAGTAATTCTTGATAGTCCTAACTTTAATCAAGAAGAAGCGATAGCACAGCAAATTAGACTGTTAGAATTGCAATATAAGCATATAGGTGAGCTTATTTCCTTCGCCCGTGAAATTCAGAGTAAAGGAGTAAGGACAATGAATTTTGGAGTTTTTGATACGAATGAGATTGAGCAGTACAAGTCAGAAGTCAAAGCAAAGTGGGGACACTCTAAAGCATACCAAGAGTATGAAAAAAGAGCTGCTTCTCACGGTGAGAACAACTATGATAAATTTGCCGATGAGATAATGTCCCTGTTCACTAAATTCGGAACGATGAAGCAATTACCCCCTACTGATAAAGCTGTTCAAGAAAAAGTCGCTGTTTTGCAATCCTATATAAACGAAAATTTTTATACTTGCAATAATGAGATTTTAAAAGGATTGGGCGAGATGTATGTATGCGATGAGCGTTTTAAGAAAAACATCGACTGTTTTGGCGGAGAAGGAACGGCAGAATTTGTAAGACAGGCAATTTTCGCTTATTGTGACAAGTAAAGCTTCAATATGAATATCAAATGGATATTATGCCCTGTCTGTGGCAGCAAAACAAGGTTACAGATACGGGAAGATACAAAGTTAAAGAATTTTCCCCTCTACTGTCCGAAATGTAAACAGGAAACTTTAATCAATGCCAAAGAGTTGCATATAACCGTTATCACAGAGCCAGACGCAAAGACGCAGAGCCGATGAACTTGTGAGTAATCACAGGCATCGGCTCTTTCTTTTATATTTGGATAAGCCCACCGAATAAAAAAAACGGTGCTTTGGTGGGCTGTTCTGTCACGCCCGAACAAAATATCACAGCCCTCTAAACCCGTTTTGAGTTTGGAGGGATTTTTTATGCGCTGGTCTGCCCTGAGCGCCTTGCTGCTTATCAGAAGCAGCAGTTACCTACATAGCATCACGAATAAGTGAGGATAATCTGTTAAAAAAATCCTAAGTTATTCGTGGTACTATTACGCTTCTAAAGTAGAAGCTATATATCTACACAATAGAACTTATATTGCTTATAACCGCAAAGGTATGACTGCCTTTGCGGTTTTTTGTTTGTCGTTATTTGTCGGAATAAAGGATAAGTCCATATCTGGCGTAGGTTGCCGTTCGCCGCCTTTCAATCTGGATTTTCAAAAATTCAGATTGGAGGTAAAACGATATGGCTTACAATAAAGCCAAAGAAGAAAAGAAATGGCGGCTCTGGAAAGAAGCCGAAGAAAAACAGTTAAGGAAGCTCGGCGTTGATGAAAGTACCATTGAAACGCTCCGTTCTCACGATTGGGCGATTTTCAATTCAGACAGGCGGTACTATCAGCGTATGCAGGAAGCGGGTACATACCTTGAGGGAGTTGCTAATGATACGCAGCAGCCCGAAATAAAGACGGTTGAGGACTTTCTGGACAGTATCGAAAATCAGCAGCTCTATCAGATTTTGATTAAGGTGGACAAGCTGACCCTGCAAATCGCCTTGCTGAAGATACAAGGCTATTCCACTCGTGAAATAGCTCACTCTCTCAACATAACCGAGAAGGCTGTTTACAGGCGAATGGACAGGCTCAAAGAAAAATTAAAAAAGTTTTTTGAATAGAGGGGAAAATCGCAGTTCCCCACGGGCTACAGGGTGAGAGGATAAAATCCTCACACCCTGTTTTCCTTTGTGTGGCGAAAACAGGATTGTTCCTTGTCAATCGAATAGCCATTCGCCAAATACTTTCTCTTTGTGATTGTGATAAGCATAAGCGTGTCGAGAGGTACGCCACGACCTGCCGTAAGGCAGAGAGCGATAACTACCTACTCAAAATATCGGGCAGCTCCCGATTTCGCCGTAATCCACAAAGAGGATAATGATACTCCCGTCCAGTCACAGTCCGAGCGTGATAAAACCGTCGCAGGCAATGAGGGCGGCTCTGGCAGACCGTCAGTTGGGGTGGAACTCCCGTGGTGTCAGTTCGCTGCTGACCGTTTGGCGACTTCCCTGCGTGAAACGCATTTGCATCTTGGGGTGTCGAGGACAAATAGAGATGCTTCTATCATAAAGCCAAATACAAGGCGGTCTATTGAAACAGAGAATTGTTTATGCTCTCCCGACCTTAAAAACTTCCTTGTGTTTGGCTGATTACATAGGCAGAGCTTACCTGCTTATATCCAGATAGGAGGTCAAACTAATGGATAAAACAATTAAGCGTGGTGACATCTACTACGCAGACTTAAACCCTGTTGTCGGCTCGGAGCAAGGAGGAACACGACCTGTACTTGTTATCTCCAATGATATAGGAAACAAGCACAGTCCTACGGTCATTATTGCCGCCATAACAAGCCGTGTACGCAAAAAGAAGAAATTACCTACACACTTATATTTGGGGCAAATTGAGGGGCTTCCTGCGAACTCAATCATTCTCTTTGAGCAGTTACGCACGATTGATAAAAGCCGCTTGAAAGAACATCTCACACACCTTGATGAGCAGTATTTGAAATCGCTTGAATTTCCTCTCCTCATCAGTATCGGAGTTGAAAAAAGGAGGAGCTTATGAACTTTGGAGATATATATGCGTTAGTCTTAAAAGAATACCCAGACATTTTAACCGTTGATGAAATGAGCAAGGCTCTTGGTGTCAGCACAAAAACAGGTTATCAATTACTCCGTGAAAACAAAATAGAACACCTGAAGGTGGGCAGAGCGTACAAAGTACCAAAAGCCCATCTTCTTTCTTATTTGAGGTTAGGTCTGCGAAATGCGGAGAATTAAAGAATTTGCACATTCGACTTCTTTGGCTTAAATTGCTACAATGTATATGGTCAACAGCAGAAGTCGGTGCTACGCAAAGGAGGTTATATTTATGGTAGCAGGACATCTGCAAGAGAAAAAAGGCTATTTTTATATGGTTTTGAGCTATCCCGATGCTGCGGGAAAAAGAAAAACGAAATGGTTGCCGACAGGATTGCCTGTCAAGGGAAATAAAAAGAAAGCGGAAAAGATGCTGATGGAAACAAGGCAGACCTTTGTGCCTGAGTGCAAACCCATACAGGAAGATATGCTGTTTTCGGATTTTCTGCTTCAATGGTTGGAAATCGCAAAGCCGACCATCGCACTTACCACATACTCATCGTACTCAGGTATGGCAAAGAGCGTTATCATTCCGTATTTCAAGGAAAGAAAAATCACACTTTCCGAAATAAAGGCGACAGACATTCAGGCTTTTTATATGAAACAGTTGAAGCGAGTAAAAGCCAACACGGTTATCCACTACCATTCCGTTATCCATAGGGCTTTGAAATATGCCGTAAAGATTGACCTTATTTCTGTCAATCCTGCGGATAAAGTGGAACGCCCTAAAGCTGATAAGTTTATCGGCAGCTTCTATGACAGCAACGAGGTACAGGCATTATTTGAAGCCGCCAAAGGAACGCTGATTGAAATACCGATTTTTCTTGGTGCGTTCTATGGATTGAGGCGAAGTGAAGCTCTGGGATTAAAATGGGACGCTATTGATTTTCAAAACAATACGATTACCATTAGACACACCGTTACTTCCTGCAACCTTGACGGCAAGCATATCCAGATAGCACAGGATACGACCAAAACCAAATCGAGTATGAGAACGCTGCCCCTTGTTCCTGCGTTCAAAGAGAAGCTGCTAAAGCTCAAGGAACAGCAGGAAGAATACAGGCGGGTATGCGGACGATGCTACAACAAAAAGTATTTGGAGTATATCTGCGTAGATGAGATGGGGACATTGATTTCTCCGCACTATCTCACAGCATCATTTCCAAAGCTGCTTGAAAAGAACAATTTGCGCCACATTCGTTTCCACGACCTGCGTCATAGTTGTGCTTCGCTGCTTCTTGCGAACGGTGTTCCTATGAAGCAGATACAGGAATGGCTCGGACACAGCGATTTTTCAACTACGGCAAATGTATATGCCCATTTGGATTACAATTCCAAGCTGTCATCGGCTGACGCAATGGTAAACGGTCTGAGTGGTGCATTAGAGGTTATTTCATAGCTTCTGCGGCGTATCGCTTTACTAAGGATACGCCAACTACATATCCAGAGTTCAAATCTCAGAAAATTTAGGAGAGAACTACCGATTTTCAGGAGAGAACTCACGGAAAAATCCCAAAGGTGCAGAAAAAAGAAAAAGCCTGCAAACGGCAAAAACCGCTTGCAGACTGAGTTTTCTGGCGGAGTGGGTGGGATTCGAACCCACGGTACCCGAAGGTACAACTGATTTCGAGTCAGTCCCGTTATGACCACTTCGATACCACTCCGTGTATTTATCTTCACATCAGCCCTCAAAAACACCTCGGAAAAAGGAGAGAACTGATGGAGAGAACTAAGGGATATTCACTTTTCAATGATAGCTGAAAAACCCCGTAAAATCAAGGCTTTTCAGAGGTGAGCTTCCAAAAAGGTCATTCGTTTTCGAGTCTGGTGCCGTACCAAGCTGGGTCACCTTTCCAAAGGAAATTTCACTT
>CALZCU010000015.1 GCA_945632055.1 uncultured Ruminococcus sp.
CTCCTTGCCGACCTCTTCAAGAGTGCGGCTTCTGCCGTCCTCAAGGCCAAAACGGAGTCTGAGCACCTTTTCCTCCCTTGGTGTAAGTGTTGAAAGCACATCTGAAAGCTGTTCCCTGAGCATTGTGTGAGAAGCCGCATCGGCAGGCGCAGGCGCTTCATTATCGGGGATAAAGTCACCGAGATGGCTGTCCTCTTCCTCACCGATAGGAGTTTCAAGCGAAACAGGCTCCTGTGCAACACGCATAATTTCACGCACCTTGTCAACGGGCATATCGATTTCTGCGGAAATTTCTTCTGCGGTAGGCTCGTGACCGTTCTGGTGGAGAAGCTGGCTCTGCACCTTCTTGACCTTATTTATTGTTTCTACCATATGAACAGGGATGCGGATTGTACGAGCCTGATCTGCAATCGCACGGGTAATCGCCTGTCTTATCCACCAGGTTGCATAGGTTGAAAACTTGAAGCCCTTTGTGTAATCAAACTTTTCAACAGCCTTAATAAGGCCGAGGTTACCCTCCTGAATCAAATCAAGGAACTGCATTCCTCTGCCGAGATAACGCTTTGCAATGCTTACAACAAGACGAAGGTTTGCCTCAGAAAGTCTTTGCTTTGCGGCTACATCGCCGTCGGAAATTCTGATTGCAAGCTCAATTTCCTCCTCGGAAGAAAGGAGCGGAACCCTGCCTATCTCCTTAAGATAAACCTTTACGGGGTCATCGGTTGTGATTCCCTGCTCCGGTGCAGAGATTGAGGAGTCGTCGTCCTTGCCGTCAGTAAAGTTCAAGTCAATATCGTCAATTTTTATATCTCCGATATCCTCCACTATTTCGATGCCCTGTGACTCAATTGTATCATAGAGCTTTTCAAGCTGTTCAGGCTCAAAATCAATTTCTCCGATTGCGTCAAGAATATCCTGATTTGTAAGCTGTCCCTTCTGCTTGCCGAGGTCGATAAGCTCCTTAACAATTGTTTTTTTATCCTGTACCGGCATAACACACTTTCCTTTCCTTAGCTATCTCTTGTTTTTCCTTATCATTTCAAGGTAGTCGCTCAGCTCCTGCGGTGACATTGAAGCAACATCCTCGCTTGAGGGCTTGCGGCTTTCCTCGCTGATTACCTTAATATATTCCATCATTGCCGAATGAGTTGAAGCAGCCGCAACTGACTGCGAAAGAAGCTGAAAAAGCTTCGAGGCTTCGTCCTGCGTAAAGTCGGCTGCAATGTTAGTGAGTGGCTCATAACCGCTTTGTATTCTTCCGAGAAAATACTCGTAATACCGCCTGATGAGCGAGTTCTGAAACTGCTCAGGCTTAAGGTGAGAAGCAATTTCCTCAGCTGAATCGGGATTGTTTATCATATAGACTACAAGAGCTTCCTCAGCGCTTGAGCTTCTCGGCTTTTTATAATGTTCCGAGTTGATTTTATCGTTTCTGCCGCTCAGATCGGTCTGAATCTTCCTTGCTTGCTTCTTTGCACCTTCACGGTAACGCCTTTTTGAAATATTTTCAAGCTGACGCATAAATGAATTTTTGTCAATTGCAAGCTCGGCACAGATTTTTGAGGCATAGACATCTCTTTCAATCGGACTTGAAATTTCCGCAACAACCTTTGCCGCCGCCTCAAGATAGGCAACCTTGCCGTCAGTTGTTTCAACATTATTTGCAAGTCTGAGCTTTTGCAGGCGGTATTCAACATCATTGCCGCTTTTTTCAATCACAGCCTTGAATGCCGCTGATCCGTCAGCGCCGTGCGAGCGGATAAACTCATCGGGATCCTTGCCGTTTGGTATATTCAGGACTCTGATAAGCAATCCTGCATTTCGAAGAATAGGAATTGCCCTTGCAGTTGCCTTCTGACCTGCCTCATCGGCATCATAACAGATGATAACCTCATCAGCATACCGCTTCATCAGAACAGCCTGTTCGCTTGTGAGCGCAGTTCCGAGAGTTGCAACAGCATTTGCAAAGCCAGCCTGATTTACGGATATTACATCCATATAGCCCTCGCACAGAATCAGCGTTCTTGTGCCTGAATTCTTCGCATTATTAAGCGAAAACAGATTTGCGCTCTTTTTGAAAACAGGCGTATCCGAGGTATTAAGGTACTTTGGCTTCTCGTCTGTCATTATTCTTCCGCCGAATGCAATGACATTTCCTCTTAAATCGATAATCGGGAACATTACCCTGTTTGTAAAGCGGTCGTAAATTCCGTTTCCGTTTTTACGCTGAACAGCAAGATTTGCCGCAACAAGCTCGCTGTCCTTAAAGCCCTTGGAACGCATATACTTGCACAGAGATGTCCAGTCGTCATCGGCAAAGCCAAGACCGAATCGGCGGATTGTTCTGTCGGAAAGACCTCTTGAGTGAAAGTAGTCAAGTCCCGCTCTGCCTGTCTGAGAATACAGAGCGTCAAAATAAAAGCGAGCCGCTGTGCGGTTTGCCTCAAACACCCTGTTGCGAAGCCTGCTCAGGCTGTCGTCGTAGGAATTTTCGGGAAGCTCCATTCCTGCCCGCTGGGCAAGGTACTTTACTGCGTCGACATAATCGAGATTTTCAATCCTCATTATAAATGTGATTACATCTCCGCCTGCGCCGCAGCCAAAGCAATAAAAGGAACCGTTTTCGGTGTAAACATTAAAGGAGGGAGTTTTTTCGCCGTGAAACGGGCATAAACCGACCATATTTCGACCGCGCCGTTTCAGAGTGACATATGAGGTGACAATTTCAGTTATGTCATTGCGCATTTTCAGCTCCTGCAGGAAAGACTCCGGAAATGCCATAATGCTCCCCCTTTCTGTTTTCCTATTAGTTTTTTACGCTTTTATTTCGGATATTCCTTTTTTATTTAAAAAAATTCTTTGATTTATTTGTTTTTCGGGAGTTTTTCGCTTAAATTACATATATACCGCTTAGCTTAAATATTGTTCTGAAGTCTTGCCGCCTTGAGAGTGTTCTTCATCAGCGTTGCGATTGTCATAGGACCTACTCCTCCGGGTACGGGTGTAATAAAAGAGCATTTATCCTTGACATTTTCAAAATCGACATCACCGCAGAGCTTGCCGTTTTCATCTCTGTCCATACCGACATCAATTACAACTGCGCCCTCCTTGACCATATCAGCCGTTACAAACTTCGGTCTGCCGACTGCGGCAACGAGAATGTCAGCCTGTAAACAGACCTCGGCAAGATTTTTTGTGCGGCTGTGGCAGATAGTAACAGTTCCGTTTTCGTGGAGCAGGAGCATAGCCATAGGCTTGCCAACGATGTTGCTTCTTCCGATAACCACGCAATTCTTTCCGCTAACCGAAATATCATATGAATGGAGCATTTCCATTACTCCCGCAGGTGTGCAGGGCAGGAAATCATATTCGCCGAGCATAATTTTTCCGACATTTACTGCGTGAAAAGCGTCAACATCCTTTTCGGGATTTATTGCTTCAATCACAGCCTTGTCGTCAAGATGCTTAGGCAGAGGAAGCTGAACGAGTATTCCGTTGATGTCTGCTTTATTGTTGAGCTTCTCAACAAGTGCAAGAAGCTCCTCCTGCGTTGTCTGCTCGGGCAAAGCGTATTCCTCCGACTTGAAGCCGACAGCCTCGCAGGCTTTTTTCTTATTGTTCACATATACTCTTGAAGCAGAATCGTCACCGACAATTACCACTGCAAGTCCGGGAGTTATGCCGTATTTCTCCTTTAATTCAAGCGTTTGATTTTTTACTTCTTCCTTTACCTGTGCCGATACCTTTTTTCCGTCTATAATCTGCATAGAAAGAATCCTCCTTGTTTCTGTTTATAATCATCATTACGATTCCCGTAACAAATATTGCAAACGACAGCACCTGCGATACCCTGATGTCCATTCCGAAAATCTGAAACGGCAGGTACAAGCTGTCTGTGCGAAGTCCCTCTACAATCATTCTTTCAAATCCGTACCATACAAGGTAGGAGAAGAATATCTGTCCTGAGTATTTTTGTCTGTATTTGCCGTAAAAATGGAGCAGTACGAAGCCTGCAAGACACCACAGCGATTCGTAAAGAAAGCAGGGGTGTACTCCGACCATACCTGTTCCCTCGCTCATCATTCTCCATGGGAGATCGGTTTCTGTGCCGAATGCCTCCTGATTCATAAAGTTGCCCCATCTTCCTATTCCCTGTCCGAGCAAAAATCCAACCATTGCGATGTCGAGAATAGGCATAATCTTCATTTTTTGAAGCTTAGCCACAGTCAGACCGCCTGCAAGCGCACCTATAATTCCTCCGTAGATTGCGAGACCTCCGTTGTTTATGTAGAGAATCTCAATCGGATTCTGACTGTAATAATCCCACTTGAACAAGCAATAATACAGTCTTGCGCCGACAATGCCTGTTACAATTCCGACCAGAATACAATTTACAAGCCTGTTGAAATCAACATTATATCTCGGCGAGCTTCTCCACGCATAGGTTATTGCAAGCAGGAGTCCGCAGGCGATTATAAGTCCGTACCAATATATCGGGTGCGAGCCGATACTGAAGGCTACAGAATTAATTGTAAAATCAAGTCCCAAGCCGGGGAAGCTTACATGATATTCCATACTAATCCTCCTTGCCAGCCTGCTTTACAACAGAAAGCGTACAGTTGCATACATCGAGCATTTCTGAAAGTCTGTTGCTGACATCTTCAAATGAAGCCTTGGAAACAGCGTCAATGTATTCAAAAAGCTCGTTGCCGTTAAAGTGGTAATCAATTATTGCGTTTGAAATTGAGCTTACGGAATTGAGCGAAGAAACAGCGTCGCCGTAAACAGCCTTTTTTGCAATTTCAAAATCATCTTTGTCAAGCCCCTCGGACTTAACCTTACTGATATACTGCTTTATCATCTCAGCCGCCTGTCTTGGCGCACGGGACTCTCCGCCGAAGATAACCGAGCAGTAACCGGGCCCCTCAAAAAGCTCGTAGGAAAACGAGCTGTTAATGAGGTTTGAATCCATAAGACTGCGGTAGAGCGTGCTTGTGTTCGAGGCAAGCATTGAAAGCAGAATATCTGTGCAGGCAAGAGCCTTTTCGTCAAGCTGTTTTTCTGCTTTTTCCTTAAAGCCGAGATTGAAAATAGGCATTGAAACAGGGAATGTCTGCTCAACAAACGGTGTGTTCACCTCGTAAGGCTCGTCCTGAAAATAGTTTTTAATTTCAGTCTTTTTGCAGGGGTTTAGCATTTTATCTGCTGTTTTAAGCACCTGTTCAACTGTCACATTGCCCGAAACGCAAAGTGCCATATTGTTAAGATTGTAGAAAACATTGTAAACCTCATAGAGCTTTTCGGCTGTGATTTGTGCAATGCTTTCAACCGTTCCTGCAATATCAATCTTGACAGGATGGTTTTTATACATTCCCTCCAGCATATTGAACATTACACGCCAATCGGGAGCGTCATCATACATTTTTATTTCCTGTCCGATTATGCCCTGTTCCTTTGCAACCGTCTGAGGTGTGAAGTACGGATGCTGAACAAAATCAAGCAGAATTTCAAGGCTTTTGTCAAATTTTTCCGTACAGGAGAACAGATAGCAGGTTTTTTCAAAGCTCGTGTAGGCATTGGCATTTGCGCCTGTTTCAGCGTATCTTACAAAGGCGTCACCCTCCTCGCTCTCAAACAGCTTGTGCTCAAGATAGTGGGCAATTCCGTCGGGAACGGTGATTTTGCTTCCGCCGTCAACGGAAAAGCAGGTGTTTATGCTTCCGTATTTTGTGCCGAAAATCGCATATGCAGACTTATATCCCTCCTTGGGATAAACATAAATTACAAGTCCCGAGGGATGATTTATTTTATAATAGCTGTCGCCTGTCAGCTCCGACTTTATTTCAGTAATATTCATTTCATTTACCTCTTTACTTGTTTTTTAACACATAAACGGTGTCGAGAGTAAGCTTCTTTGCGGCATTTACAAGCTGTTCCTTAGTCACCGCATTAATTTCTTCAGACAGTTCCTCAATTGATTTGAACGAGCCGTTGAAAAGCTGGCTTGTGTACCAGGAGTCAATTCCTCCGACAGTATCGTTCGAGGAATTAAAGGAATTGATTACTGCCATTTTTGTTGCTTCAATCTCAAAATCACTGATGTTTCCGCTTTGCATATCGGATATTTCATTGAGAATAGCTTTTTCAGCCTTTTCAAGATTATCGCCCTCAACTCCGCTGTCAACAGTAAGTATACCCTTCTGCATATCGTAACGAGATGAGCAGTAATAGCAAAGGCTCTGCTTTTCACGCACATTACAGAACAGCTTTGAATTTGCAGTACCTCCAAGCACTGCGCACATAAGGCGTGTTGCAATCACCTCATCATCGGGAACAGCGCAGTCTGTGCGGAATCCCATAACGAGCTTGGACTGAGAAAGCTCCATTTCCTCAACAACACGGTTCACCCTGTCTGCACTGCGAACAACTCTGTTGTCAAGCTCAACAGGCTTGCGCTCCACCTTAGAAAAGGAACGGACAAATACACTCTCAGCCTTATCTGAAGGACTGTCGCCGATATAGAAGATTTCAAAAACTGCTGTTTTGAGAAGCTCCTGCCATGTGCTGTAAAGCGACGCGGGAGTCGCACTCTTAATTTTTTCAGCTGTGCCGTAACGCTTTATACCAAAGGCTTCGTTTTTGCACATATTCTTTACAAGCTGTCCGCTTGCATAAATTCTTTTGTCGTTAAATTCGGAATCAATAAGGTCTAGAAGCTGTCTGCGCTCCTGCTCAACCTCATCTGCCTTAAAGGCATTTCCTTCAAGATTCGGCTTGAAAATTGCTCCGCAAATAAGCTCGGAAAGCTCAAAGGCTATGCTTTCACCGTCAAATGTATATCTGTCGTCAAGTCCCGACGCTGAGATTGTGAGAATCTGTCGGTCACCGTATTTGCGAAGCGACGAGGTAAGGTCAGCTCCGTAAAGAGAGCTGAGCTTTTTGCTCAGGCAGGTGAAATCGGGATAGGCTTCACAGGAACGGGTAAGCAAACCGCAGAGCAGAGCGTTTGAAGCGGCAGTTTCCTCACACAGCGGAACAACAATGTTCACGCTGATTCTCATAGTCTTAAAACGGTTGTCCTTTACACTGTTAAAGTACACACCGTCGGATATCAATTTCCTTTTTATCGAACTCATTTTATCAAACCTCTTTCGGCTTTATTTTCCAAACATTTCTTTATATTATAGCACAATGATTTGCCTTTATAAAGAGAAATTAGAATAAAC
The DNA here is from genome assembly GCA_945632055.1 of uncultured Ruminococcus sp. Classification (GTDB taxonomy): domain Bacteria; phylum Bacillota; class Clostridia; order Oscillospirales; family Acutalibacteraceae; genus Ruminococcoides. The sequence goes on from CALZCU010000015.1 coordinate 7,227, forward strand.
AGCTTATTAGTCTTTTCTTGCAAAGCCTTTTCCTCTTATTGTCCCTGCTGTTGTGACTATTATAAACGCATTTGGGTCAATATTCTTTACACTGTTCTGAATCCTGAACACCTGCTGAGGACGAACAGCACACATTATTATGCGTTTTTTCTCTCCGCTGTAGGCTCCCTCGCCGTCAAGAAGCGTAACTCCTCTTTCAAGGTCGTTCATAATTTCCTTGCTTATCTCGCTGTATTTGTTTGTTATTATAAACATCAGCTTTCCGTTGCCTCGGGAAGTTCCGTAGGAGATTGTGTCAATAACCTTGATACTGACAAAAATTGCAACAACCGCATACAACACACTCTCAATGCTGTTGTATACAAAGTATACCATAACAAGAGTAATTACATCAGCTATAAGAATAATGTTGCCTGTTGAGATATAGGGCATACGCTTGTGAATATTCAAGGCGATGATGTCTGTTCCGCCTGTTGAACCGCCTCGGTAAAATATAAAGCCCAAGCCGACTCCGTTCAGTATTCCTCCGAATATTGCGGCAAGAATCGTATCGCCCGTATAGTACGGCGCAAACGGAGTAAGCACATCGATTGCAATTGAAACAAAAGCCGTTCCGATTATTGTTTTTGTGAGAAAGGAAAGTCCGTTTTCAATTGCTCCCCAGATGAAAAGAGGAATGTTCATTAAGAACATAATCGTACCGATTGGCAGAGAAAACATAAAATTGAGCATAGTTGCTATACCTGTAAGTCCTCCGGGAGCGATGTTGTTGGGAGAGGTAAATACAACGACTGACAGCGCATACAGCACTGCGCCGATTGCTATTATTGAATAATCAAGGACAGCGTCTTTTACTGCTGGCGCTGTAGGTTTCTTGAATTTCATTGCAGATTTTTTCATTTAATCACTTTCCGATAATAATTCTACAACCGAATCAACATAAGTACAATTATGTTATTCAGCCGAGTTTGAGTTATGTATAATTAAATTGAAAAGCTCATTTATTCTCTCGTTGTCACCGTTTAAATGCAGATAGCCGAATAGCGCTTCCAGCCCTGTTGCACTGTGATAATCGGCAACACTGCCGTTTTTCGGTGTGCATTTTGGGGCGGCATTTCTGCCACGCTTGTAGACTGCAAGCTCCTTTTCGGTAAGCGAGGGCATAATTTGCTTTGCAAATTCAGCCTGACTTTTGCAGTTTACAAGCGAAACCTTTATTTTATTAAGCTCACCTACCGGTCGGTTTGCCGAACGGACAAGGCAGTCCCTTACAAGAAGGTCGTAAACTCCGTCACCTATAAAAGCAAGCGTGAGTGGTGAAACTTCATCAGCTTTTGAGTGATTTACCGCAATATTTTCCATATTATTAATCCATAAAATCAAATTCTACATCGTATATTGAAACTGTGTCGCCGTCATCACAGCCGTTTTTACGCAGAGCGTCGATTACGCCGCCGTTGATAAGCACCTTTTGAAAATAGTTAAGGCTTTCGTAATCATCAAAGTTTATGCCCTTCATAACCTGAAGCAGCCAATCTGCTTCGACTGTATAAATTCCGTTGACATTCTTGATTGTAACACTGTGGTCGTCAAAATCCTCCACGCCGACTACGGGCGCAGGCTCTGCTTCGTATTGAACAATCGGAGGAAGCTTTGACAGCATTTCCTGAATCTTTTTGAGCATCGGGTCAACATCATAACGGATTGCCGCCATAATCGGGAAGAAATCGTAGCCCTTGGCTTCTACATATTCCTTAAACTCTGCAATCTGCTCATCAGTTGCCATATCGCACTTGTTGCCTGCTACAATCATCGGACGCTGTGCAAGCTCGGGATTGAATTTTTCAAGCTCGGAGTTGATTGTTTCAAAGTCCTCAATCGGATTTCTGCCCTCGCTTCCCGACACATCTACTATATGAACAAGCATACGGCAACGCTCAACATGGCGCAGGAACTGATGTCCCAGACCTGTGCCCTGCCACGCTCCCTCGATAAGTCCGGGAATATCAGCCATAACAAACGAGCTTCCCTCACCCATCGACACCACTCCGAGAACAGGAGTTATTGTTGTGAAATGGTAGTTGGCGATTTCAGGCTTTGCCTGTGAAACGACTGAAACGAGAGTGCTTTTTCCGACATTCGGGAAGCCGACAAGTCCAACATCGGCAAGGAGCTTAAGCTCAAGCACTACATCAAATTCCTCACCCGGAAGTCCCGGCTTTGCAAATCTCGGTACCTGACGGACGGGAGTTGCAAAGTGAGGATTGCCCCAGCCGCCCTTGCCGCCCTTTGCGACAATATAAGGCTCTTTGGTTGAAACATCGGCTAAAATTCTGCCTGTGCTTTCCTCCTTTACTAGCGTACCGACAGGAACTCTGATTATCAAATCCTCTGCATTTCTTCCTCGGCATCTTCCGCCCCTGCCGTTTTCGCCCTTGGGAGCAAAATATTTTCTCTTATATCTGAAATCTGCAAGTGTTGAAAGGTTTGAATCGGCAACAAAAACAACATTTCCGCCTCTGCCGCCGTCGCCGCCGTCAGGACCTCCTGCGGCTACATACTTTTCTCGATGAAAGGAAACTGCTCCGTCACCGCCGTCGCCTGCTTTGATTTTAATTTTCGCTGTATCTACAAACATAAAATGTACTCCGTTAAATCATAAAATATATTATTATGATAATATTATAAACAAAAAGGGTGGATAAAATCCACCCTCAAATGATTTATGCTTACTGCTCAACAGGGTAAACGCTTGCACGCTTTCTGTCTTTGCCAACACGCTCAAATCTTACTACACCGT
>CALZCU010000016.1 GCA_945632055.1 uncultured Ruminococcus sp.
GCTCGCTGACATACTGATAGCGATTATCCCATACATTCTCGTTGACAATGCTTGTTCCGGGAACACTCATAAGCAGAGCGGCAAACTGCGGCTGACAGTCTGTGGGAAAGCCGGGGTGCGGCATTGTCTTGATGTTACAGCGCTTAAGCGGCTTAACCGTAGCGTCAACCTTGATAGCCTCGTCATACTCTGTAATCTTAACACCCATCTCACGAAGCTTAGCCGTAATCGACTCAAGGTGCTTCGGAGTAATATTTTTTACAGTAATACAACCCCTTGTTGCGGCGGCGGCACACATATATGTTCCTGCCTCAATCTGGTCGGGGATAATCGAATATGTCACTCCGTGGAGATAGCCCACGCCTCTGATTTTAATAACATCGGTGCCTGCACCTCTGATGTCGGCACCCATAGAGTTCAAAAAGTTTGCAAGGTCAACGATGTGCGGCTCCTTGGCTGCATTCTCAATAATCGTCTGACCCTTTGCCTTGCTTGCGGCAAGCATAATGTTCATTGTTGCGCCGACCGACACAACATCAAGATAAATATGAGTACCCTCAAGCGGAGCTTCGCTTTCAGCCTCAATGATTGCACCGTCAACAAGACGGGTTTCTGCACCCATAGCCTCAAAGCCCTTTAAGTGCTGGTCAATCGGACGGACGCCGAAATTACAGCCGCCGGGCAGAGCAACCTTAGCCTTGCCGAATCTGCCGAGCAAAGCACCCAAAAGATAATATGACGCACGCATACCACGCACCAAATCGGTAACGGCATTTGAGGTATTTATACGGGTAGGGTCTATATATAAAGATGATTTATTAATTCTTCTTACATTTGCGCCAAGCTGCTGAAGGATACGGATAATAAGTGAAACATCGCTGATGTTTGGAATATTTTCTATCTGACACGGCTCGTCGCAGAGAATCACTGCGGGAATAATTGCAACGGCTGCATTTTTTGCGCCGCTGATATTAACCTCGCCGAACAAAGGCTTTCCGCCGTTAACTACGAATTTTTCCAATTGTTTACACTCCAATACAGTATTGTTGGGTTTCGCAATAACTAAGCAAGTGTAGTCGAGTGCCTCGACACGCAACTCGGGCAGACAGGCTCTTATTGTCAAAGCCTTCCTTGCCCGACCATATCAAAGCAATTTCCTAAATCTAAAATAACGAGTGCCTCGACACGCAATCCGAGCAGACAGGCTCATATTGTCAAAGCCTTCCTTGCCCGACCATATCAAAGCAATTTCCTGAATCTAAATAACGAGTGCCTCGACACGCAACTCGGGCAGACAGGCTCATATTGTCAAAGCCTTTTTTGCCCGACCATATCAAAGCAATTTCCTATAATCTAAAATAACGAGTGCCTCGACACGCAATCCAAACAGCGAACAACTAATCTAAAACATAAAAAAGCGAGTCAAAACACAAAATATATTACATTTTTATTAACGCATACTATGGGTTGTGGTTACGCATATGTTACACCACAATTCTTCTATAGAAAATGATACTACAATTTTGTAGTAAAGTCAACGCAATATTAAAATTGTAACCGTTTTTTAGCAAACTTGTACTCAAATTATTAATCTGCTGTTATTTTTATCTGAATAATTTACAATCCGCACCGCCCTTTGTTATAAATTCTAATACAGAAAATAATCAAAAGCTATTTTCGGGATAAGAATTAACAGATTGTAACCGTTGATACGAATTTATACTTTTTCACATTACAAAAACTACATCAGAGAAACCAGGTCGGCTATATCAAATTCATTCTGCAAAGCGCCGTTGAGCGCAAATGCAATCAGCCTTGAAGCTCTCTCTGTAAGCAAATCAATTTCCCTTGGAATCACCACCATACTCCTACCCTGCGGGGCAATAAGGCTCTCTGCTTTTTTGCCGATACTTTTTCCGAGCAAATCGCTTGCAAGCGTCTGAACATCTACAACGGTGGGAACGCCGATTGCGATAACGGGAACGCCGATTGTTTCTCTGTTGATTTTTGTGCGGTGATTTCCCACTCCTGCGCCCGGAGAAATCCCCGTATCGCTTATCTGAAGCGTACAGCCGAGCCGTTCAAGCCTTCGTGAAGCGAGTGCGTCAATTACAACAACCGCATTCGGCTTTATGCGCTTGACAATGCTCATAATATACTCGCCTGTTTCAATTCCCGTCTGCCCCGTAACTCCTGTCTGCATAACGGCAACAGGGCGCAGACGGTCAAGTCCTGTTGAACGGGCAAGCTCTCCTGTAATGTGCCTTGTGGCAAGAATCCTTGCGCTCGTTTTAGGACCGAGCGAATCGGGCGTTATCTCGGTATTTCCAAGCCCTGCAACAAGCACAAGTCCGTTTACGGGCAGAAGCCTGCGGATTTCCTCGCCGATTGTAACAAGCCGTTCATCTGTTTCGGAAAAATTATCCGTAAGCGACGGAAGCTCAATTGTAATGTATGTTCCTATGTCCTTGCCGAGTGCCTGCTTTGCCCTTTGATTTTTCACTGTTAAGCGTGAAATTTCAAGTCCGTTTTCGCTGTAGCTTTTAAACTCCGTTCCGCTTAAATTTTCTCCCGCAATTTCTCTCGCTTCAACTGCAAGGTCTGTGCGAAGCTGCATACCAATTCCCCCGATTAATAATTAATAGCAATAATATTATTAGTACCGAAATTAATTAATATTCTTTACAATAATTTTTGAATTTGGTATAATTTATTTTAATATGATGGAGTGATAGTAATGCGTAAAAAAATTTTTATAAAAGCAGTTTCTGCGCTGTCTGTTTTCGGAATAGTCGCCTGCACCTCCGCCTTTGGGGCAGGAGCAGTCGCAATTGACCGTGAAACGGCGGTTTCAGCCGACAGCCGTGCAGAAAACATTGTATCAGATATAGTTCTGCCTGCAAAATACAGCTCAGCCGAGCTTGGCTTTGTCACCGATATAAAAAGTCAGCAGTACAACGACTGCTGGGCGGTGTCGAGCATTTCAGTGTTTGAATCAAAACTTTTGCACGACGGCTTTTCGGTCAATAACATTTCGCAAGACCACCTTAATCTTTGGGCAACCAAGCGCAGCAACGGCACAGGCTGGCAGAGAACCTACAGAGACAGCGGATATGCCGACACAGCAATCGGATATTTCACCTCGTGGCAGGGCGGAGTTGAAAGCGAAGCTCTGGGGGATTTCGACATCACAGGCGAAATATCTCCCGACAGCTTAGACCCCTCCCTTGTGAAATACGGAGTAACGGCTGTTGAATATCTTTACAAAAGCGACCCCGATTCAATAAAGCGTTCAATAATTGAAAACGGCGGTGTTTACACAGCCTACGGCACAACGGCGTCCTGCGTCAATTCAGACCGCACAGCATACTTTATGCCCGAAAGCTACAGTGGAGATATGACAGGTCACGCTGTTGAAATTGTCGGCTGGGACAACAATTATGCAAGGAGCAATTTTGACGGAACAGTTGGCTCAAAGCCTAAAAAGCCGGGAGCGTGGCTTGCCAGAAACAGCTACGGAAATTACAATTCTCTCGGCGGATATTTCTGGATTTCCTACGAGGACAAGTATGTTTTTGACCAGAAGTACGCACCTCTTTATTCAATTAAATCCGTTCAGGAAACGAATGAAAACACAAGACTTGAGCAGAACGAAATTTACGGTGCGACATATGAAATTGAAATTGAGGAGCGCAACGAGGTTTCGTTCATAAACAGATTCGATTTTTCAAACGGCTACAACACCCTTGACAAGGTAATTTTTGAAACAAAATGCAAAAATGCTGACTACACGCTTTATTATGTTCCAGACAATTCACACAATATGCCGACCTCGGACAGGGACAGGTGGATAAAGCTGTATGAGGGAACAGCCGATTACAAGGGTTACATATGCGCCGACACAGACGATTTCACGCTTCCGCTCGGCTACGGTTCAATCGCCGTTGTAATCAACACCGAACAGCTCAATGTCGGTATTGAGCCTTCATCGGCAGATTTCACAAGTCCTTCTCTCGGCACCTGTGAATGGCTGACAAACAAAAATTCGGGCGAATATATACTGATTAACGATTCGCACTACGGCGACAGCTTTATATACTATGACAATCAGATGAGAGATTTGCTTGATTGGTACAAAACGGAAAACAACGATGACCTCGGTGGAACGCTTGTAATTAAGGCTGTGACAACAGGTAACGGAGCAGAAAAAACAACGCTCGGTGATGTCAACCTTGACGGAGTTGTAAATATCGTCGATGTAACCTGCATTCAGAAGCACCTTGCAGAGGACACAAAGCTGTCAGAGGTAAGAAAGCTTAATGCAGATGTCAACGGTGACGGACAGGTAACAATTGCCGACGCAACGGAAATTCAGAAAATGATTGCAAACAAATAATCACAGCAAAACTTTTCGATTATCTCTAAGGCTCCCCTTTGAGGCAATGTCGTCAACTTAAGGTCAGATGAACCTTTCAAGCCTTCTCCTTGAGGAGAAGGTGTCGGCTATGCCGACGGATGAGGTGTAGCCACGAAGTGGCGTTAGCTGTTCAGAACCAGTGGTTATTTACGGATGCTTACGCATCCTACACCTCATCAGTCACCGTTCGGTGACAGCTTCCCCTCGAGGGGAAGCCTTGAAAACTTCTGCTAATCATTACATTTTGCTTAAGTTGACGACATTGCCTCAAAGGGGAGCTGTCATTTTGCTTGCAAAATGACTGAGGGGTGGAGATGAACTTTTCCGAGAAAATATAAGTTCATCTAATTTTCCACCCTTTCGTCACTGCGTTTGCTGTGACACCTTCCCTCAAGGGAAGGCTTGGCTATATGATAAAATTTGACTATTACAAATTTTTTCGTTCCTACTTTTTCGACAAGCAAAACGGCTGAAGCAGTAAAAACGCTTCAGCCGTTTATTTTTTCAGAATATCAGTAAGCCGCAAGCAGAGGTGAAACACCCGAAGAGGTGTTTTTCTCAGCCTCGCCGATATAGCCTATTGCCTTTCCCAGACCCATAATAACGCAGTCGGCGGAATTTTTATGCACCCTTACACGCAGTTTGGTTGCTTCGCTTACAAGCTGTGCAAAGCCGGGCAGCTTTGCAAGTCCTCCCGAAAGGATAATTCCGTCGGTGTATATATCGCCAATCAGCTCAGGTGGAGTTTTTTCAAGCACATCTTTTATTGCACTGACGATTTCAACTGCAATTTCTTCGATTGCTTCCATTATTTCCGCAGAGCTTACCTCCACAAATCTAGGCATACCGCTGACAGCGTCCCTGCCCTTAACCTTGAAGGTTGCCTGCTCAACAGGCAGTTTAACGCATCCGACAGCCTTTTTACAGCTTTCAGCCATATTTGTGCCGATAATCAGATTGTATTTTTTTCTGATATATTTTACAATCTCACCGTCCATTGCGCTTCCTGCACGCTTAACTGTTTTTGATACCGAAATTCCGCCGAGCGAAAGCACTGCAATATCGGCGGTGCCGCTGCCTATGTCGGCAATAAGAACACCGTGAGGACTTGTTATGTCCACTCCGCAGCCCAGCGCCGCCGCCTTAGGACTTTCAATAAGATAACACCGCCTTACGCCAAACGAGCTGACAGCATTCACCACAGCTCTCTTTTCCACCTCTGTAACATCACAGGGAACGGCTGTGACAACCCTCGGCATAACAACCTTAACGGAGCAAACCTCCTTAAGCAGGATTGACACCATATTTTCAACAAGCTCAGAGCGGGCAATCACACCGCCGTCAAGCGGATGAACAGCCCTGATTCCGACAGGTGTTTTGCCTATCATTGCATACGCTTCATCGCCCACAGCGTAAATATCTCCCGTATCAACATCAAAGGTCACAACGCTCGCTTCATCAAGCACCTTGCCCTTGTTTTCAATAAAGACCCTTGTTCTGTCAGAACCGAGGTCAATCGCTATATCCATAAAATCACTCCGATTGCATTTTCAGTATGTAGTATACAATATCCTTTTATCAATTTCAAGAAAAATCAGTTGGAAGTAACGGCGCAAAGTACGGCACAGCTCACCGATTTACAGCCGCTTTTCATCAGAATCCTTGCACACTCGCCAAGCGTATTTCCCGTTGTAATTATGTCGTCAATAATCAGCACTCTCTTGTTCTCAACAAGCGATGAATCGATTATCCTGTAAACGCCCCTGACATTGTCAGCCCTCAGCGAAGCCTTAATGCTGTGCTGTTCAAGGTTCTCCTTATACTTTTCAAGGGTATCAGCATACGGAATATTAAGAATTTCCGCACATTCAACGGCAAGAAGCCTTGCCTGATTGTAGCCCCTCTGCCTTTGCCGTTTTCTGTGCATAGGCACACAGGTGATTATGTCGAAGTCATCAGAAGCCTGTGCCTGAATAATGCTCTCCGAAATCACCTTTGCAAGCTGTTTTGCGTAACCGCCACGATTGCAGAACTTGAACGCTTTGGCGGCAGACTTAAAAATTCCGTCGTACGGAAAGGGCGCAATGCACTCGTATCCGCCGACTGCATACCTCTTAACAGGCTCGTCAGGGAACTGCGCCTTGCAGGTGTTGCAGGCACATTCATCTCGTGCAATCACCTTTTCGCAGTACGGACATCGTATGGGGAATATTGTGTCCTTCAAAAAAGCCTTACAGCATTTAATATAATCCTTCATCACGCAATAAAAATTCCTTTAAGCCGCTGTATCTCTTTGTTCTGCGGTTATTGTTCACCATGTATTCAACGGTGTGCGGATTGCCGACAAGAATAAGCGTTTTTTTGGCTCTTGTAACGGCTGTATACAAAAGGTTTCTGTAGTAAAGCTGAGGAGGACCCGAAACCATCGGCATAACGACTGCATCAAATTCGTTGCCCTGACTTTTATGCACCGTCACCGCATAGGCAAAGTCAAGGTCGGCGGCACTTTCATATGTATATGCGGCGGTCTTGTCATAAAAGCACACCTTTATCAGTTTGACCTTTTTGTCAATCCTCTCTATTATTCCTATATCACCGTTAAAAATACCCTCGCCCGTATCTCCGTTTTCCTTGAACCAGCGTATATCGTAGTTGTTTTTTATCTGCATCACCTTGTCGCCTGTGCGGAAGGTTTTTGAGCCTATTGTTACCTCCTGCTTGCCGTCAGCCTTTGGATTGAGGGCATTCTGGAGTCTGAAATTCAGCTCCGCCGTTCCAAGCTCGCCCTTCTTTGACGGAGAAAGCACCTGAATATTGTCAAATGCAGAGTAGCCGTACGCCTGCGGAAGTCTGTTTGTGCATAAATCAATGATAACGCTCGTGACATCTGCCTTGCTGTTCCTCTGCAAAAAGAAGAAATCCCTGTCAGCCTTGTTCAGCACAGGCATTTCACCGTTGACAATTTTATGAGCGTTGGTGACAATCAGACTCTGCTGTGCCTGCCTGAAAATCTCGTTGAGCCTTACAACGGGAACAATTCCGCTGTCTGTTAAATCACCGAGAACATTTCCCGGTCCGACAGACGGAAGCTGGTCGGAGTCACCCACAAGGATAAGTCTGCAACCGAGCGGCAAGGCTCGCATCACGCTTTCAAAAATATAGGTGTCCACCATTGAAACCTCGTCAATTATCAGTGCGTCGCATTTGAGCTGATTGCGTTCATTTTTATTGAACACAGGATTGTCGTGCTTGTCCCAGCTCACCTCAAGCAAACGGTGCAGAGTTTTGGCTTCATCGCCTGTCAGCTCGGTCATTCTCTGCGCCGCCCTGCCTGTCGGAGCAGAAAGCAGAACCTTTTTACCCTTGTTCTTCAAAATCTTGATAATTGCATTGAGCGTTGTTGTTTTTCCTGTTCCCGGACCTCCCGTAAGCACAAGCATACCCTCGGAGAGAGCTGACTTTATCGCCTTTTTCTGAAGCTCTGCATAGGCTATTCCGTCGCTCTCTTCACACTTTTCAATCTCAGCATCAATGTCCTTTATCCGCTCTGACGGAAAGCTAAGGAGCATTTTTATCCTTGAAGCGGCGTACATTTCATTTAGATGAAGCTGTGGAGTAAAAACAAACTCGCCCTCGTCAATCGTATCGCCTATCAGAGTGCGGTCAAAAAGCATTTCCTCCATACAGTCATTTATCCTGTCAATGCCCACGCTCAGAAAATCAGCCGAAATCTCGGCAAGCCTTTTCTTAGGCAGGCAGGTGTGTCCGTTGCGCTCGTTGTGGTGCAGAATATATGTAATTCCTGCACGAAGCCTTACTCCGCTTTCAGGCTCAAGGCTCTCTTTTTTTGCAATGAAATCTGCACTTTCAAAGGAAACTCCGAAATCACCCTGACAGAGAATGTAGGGATTTTCCTTGATTCGGTCAACACAGCCTGCGCCGAACGCATTGTAAATCTTTACGGAGGAGGTGTTTGAAATTCCGTACTCGCCAAGATAAAGCATAAGCGTGCGCACGCCTGCGCTTGTCTTAAGCTGAACGGAAAATTCCTCTGCCTTGCTCTTTGAAATTCCCTTTAGCAGAGCGACCCTTTCGGGCTGATTTTCCATAACATCAAGCGTTGCTTCGCCGAACTCGGCAACGAGCCGCTGAGCCGTAGCCGCACCGATTCCCTTTATTGCGCCCGATGAAAGATATCTGAGAATATCCGCACTTTCCGTAGGACGGCAAACCTCGCAGATTTTTGCGGAAAACTGTCTGCCGTAGTTCGGGTGGCTTGTGTAAAAGCCCGTAAGCTTAACAGTGTTGCCGACCTCTGCCTGCGGCATAATTCCGACGGCTGTTATGTAATCGTCGCCGTCGGAAATCTCAACAACGGTATAGCCGTTGCTGTCGTTTCTGTATACTATATTTTCAACAGCTCCCTCAAGCTGGAGCAAATTTTCGTTACCCATATAAATACCTAACCAAAAAAGTCGGCGGTGTACCACCGCCGGTAGTTCGAGCAGACAGGTTGATATTATCAAGCCTTCTCTGCCCGACCGTTTTCAAGCAGTTTCCTATAAAGTTTAAAATTCTGAATTAAACAGTTGATAAATAAATCCAAATACTATATAATAGAGTAAATATGTGAAATAATAAATATAAATCAAAGCAAATGCTTCGGAGGTTTTCGCAATGGAATTTGTTGCAAACGAAGGTAAAAAAGTAGAAATCACCGTAAACGGCACTACATATATGCGCCACGCAATCAAAACGCATTTTGTAAAGCAGGGCGAGGATTATATTGAAATCTTCAAAAAATATGTTTCTCCCCTCTATGAGGAGGGCGACATTGTATCGTCAAGCGAAAAGATTATTGCGCTTTGCCAGAACAGAGTTGTAAAGCGAGAGGAGCTTAAAATAGGCTTCTGGGCAAAATTCCTTTCAAAATTCGCTTCCCACCCCAGCACAGGCGTTGGCGTTGGCGAAACAATCAAAATGCAGTACGCAATTTCAAAGGTAGGCCTGCCGAAGGTTCTTTGGGCAAGCTTTGCAGGCGGAGTCTGCAAGCTGTTCGGCAAAAAGGGTGTATTCTATGAAATCGTCGGCAAGGAGGTTGCAGGCCTTGACGGCTTCTACGACCATATCTGGAGCGAATACCGTGACATCGGCATAGAAAATCCCGAAAATCCGTCGGGCGTGTGCGATGAAATCAAGGAAAAGCTCGGAATGAGCTGT
>CALZCU010000017.1 GCA_945632055.1 uncultured Ruminococcus sp.
GCTTGTCGGTAAGTGAGGCTGAGGCGGCGGCTCAGGCAGACGGCTTTACAACGACGGTAAAGGGAAGCGGTGAAAAGGTTGTTTCACAGATTCCTTCCGTTTCCTCGAAAATTCCGACAGGCGGCAACATTGTGCTTTACACCGACGATACAAGCAAGAGTGAAACAGTGACGGTTCCTAATCTTGTCGGTTACACTGCGGCAGAGGTGAATAATGTTGCGAGCGCAAACGGACTGAATGTCAGCTTCTCGGGTGCAAAGGACAGCAGCAGCGTTAGCACCTCGCAGAATATTGCGGCAGGAACATCGGTAAGTCCGGGTACGGTAATTTCGGTTTCCTTCACCTCGTCCTCATCAACCTTTAATGATTAGTAAAAACAAATATGTCTGAAAGGATAGATAACAATGATTTACGGAATATGGACCTTTTGTGCGGCTCTCGCAGCATTTCTGATTTCTGCGATAATGGGAAAATTCTTGATACCTTATCTTCATAAGCTGAATTTCGGTCAGACAATTCTCGACATCGGACCAAGCTGGCACAAAAATAAACAGGGCACACCCATTATGGGCGGTATTATGTTTATTGCCGCAATCACCTTTGTTTCAATAATCAGTACGATTGTCTATATCTTTACGGGCGCAAACTTTATCAACACATATTTTGCCGATATTCCAAGGGAAAGTATCCTGATTTTTGCAGGCTTAGGTCTTGCTCTTGCCAACGGACTAATCGGCTTCATCGACGACTACACGAAGGTTGTAAAGAAGCGCAATCTCGGTCTTACTGCAAAGCAGAAGCTTGTTCTTCAGTTTGCCGCTGCCGCACTTTATCTTGCAGTGCTTGCAATTTTCGGCTGCGGAACAGCAACAATAATTCCGTTTATCGGAGAGGTTGACCTCGGCTTCTTCTACTATATCATTGCGGCTGTTGCAATTGTCGGCGTAGTAAATTCGGTAAATCTTACCGACGGCGTTGACGGCCTTGACGGCTCAATCACATTCTTTGTCAGCGTAACCTTTATGCTGATTGCCTGCAACCTCAGCAGTCTGGGTGTTACCGCAATGAGCGCAGCAGGTGCAGGTGCCTGCCTTGGCTTCCTTATCTGGAACTTCCACCCTGCAAAGGTGTTTATGGGCGATACAGGCTCGCTCTTCCTCGGCGGCTTCGTTTGTGCGCTTGCATTTGCAATTAATATGCCGATTCTTCTGCTTGTTGTCGGCTTCGTATACATTTTTGAGGAAATCTCGGTTGTGCTTCAGGTAAGCTATTTCAAGCTTACACACGGAAAAAGACTCTTCAAGATGAGTCCGATTCACCACCACTTTGAAATGTGCGGCTGGAGCGAGGGTAAAATTGTTTCGGTTTTCAGTGCAGTTACGGCTGTTTTAGGAGCAATTGCATTTGCGCTTGTCAATTTCGGAGTGAAATAACCCCATTATCGCATTACTATCAATTTACGAAAGGGAGGTAAGGCTTGTATGGCGCCACACAAAAGAATGATGCTTAAGGCTGATGTAAACAGAATTTACGATGACGAATATTATTCGGAGCAGAAAATCAAGCAGGAAAAGTTTTTTGTCCGTCCCTACCGTCAGCGGAAGATGAAGAAAACAAAGTGGTTTTCAATCGGAATGGGAATTGACCTTCCGTTCTGCATTATAATATTAATTCTGCTTACAATCGGAACGATAATGATGTTCTCTGCAAGCTATGCTTTCTCATATTACACAAACGACGGCGACAGCTATTTTTATCTTACAAGACAGTTGATGTTTATCGTTCTAGGCATTGTCGGAATGGGCGTTATGTCATTCTTCAACTACAACAAGCTCCACAGGATTGCTCCGATAGTCCTTGCGATTTCATATCTTGCTCTGCTTATAGTGCTTGTGCTTCCGGGAACTAACGGAGTAAAGCGTTGGATACCTCTGGGAATATTCAACATTCAGCCGTCCGAGATTGCAAAGTTTGCGATTATCCTGTTTTTTGCACATTGGGCGAGCAAATACTATAATAAAATGCAATTTGCCCGTTACAGCGTTCTGCCGGGCGTAGTTGTGTTCGGAACAACTGCTCTGCTTTTGTTCCTTGAGCCTCACTATTCGGGTATTGTAATTCTTGCACTGCTGACAGTGCTTATGCTGTACATAGGCGGAATGCAGACAAAGTACCTCTTTGCAGGCTTTGCAATTATGGTCGGTCTGGTGCTTGTGCTTGCTATGACAGGAGGACTGTCCTACGCTATGAGCCGAATGGACGGCTGGGGTCAGGCTCTTGTTTACACAGATGAGGATATGTGGCAGACAACCTGGCAGACAAGAAATTCCCTCTATGCAATCGGCTCGGGCGGTCTGTGGGGACTCGGACTCGGTCAGTCAAGACAGAAGTACCTCTATCTCCCCGAACCGCAGAACGACTTTATTTTTGCAATTGTTGTTGAAGAACTCGGTCTCATCGGCGGAATAATGATTCTGCTGATATTTGCGCTCCTTGTATGGAGAGGAATCACCCTTTCTCTCAGAGCAAAGGATAAATTCGGAAAGCTCCTTGGCATAGGTCTTACCTCGCAGATTGGTATTCAGGTTGTGCTTAATATCCTTGTAATCACCGACTGGCTTCCGAATACGGGTATCAGCCTGCCGTTTTTCAGCTATGGCGGCAGCTCGCTTATTATGTTGCTCGCACAGATGGGCATAGTGCTTTCGATTTCAAGAACAGCAAATATTGAAAGACAGTAATTTTACGGAGGAAACATTATGAAGGTTTTGCTTGCAGGCGGCGGCACAGCAGGTCATATTAACCCTGCACTTGCTATCGCAGGCTACATCAGAAAAAAACGCCCTGAAACAGAGTTCCTTTTTATAGGAAACCGTGACGGTATGGAGCAAAGGCTTGTTCCTCAGGCAGGCTTTGATATAAAGTCAATCACAATAAGCGGATTTAAGAGAAGCCTGTCACCGAAGAATATGCTTGAAAATGTAAAGACTGTTGCCCGTACGGTAACCTCCTCCCGTGAGGCGAAAAAGATAATCGGTGAATTTAAGCCCGACATCTGCATTGGCACAGGCGGATATGTTTCAGGTCCCGTAATAAGAACGGCGGCAAAAATGGGTATTCCCTGCATAATTCACGAGCAGAACGCTTACCCCGGAGTTACAAACAAAATGCTTGCAAAAAGCGTTAAAAAGGTAATGCTTGCAGTGCCTGACGCTAAGAAATATTTTGAAAAGGCTGACTTCGTTGTGACAGGAAACCCCGTCAGAGGTGATATTCTGACAGCCGATAAAGAGGAGTCAAGAAAGGCTCTCGGAGTTGACGAGCGACCGCTTATTCTCTCATTCGGCGGAAGTCTGGGCGCAAGAAAAATCAACGAAGCCGTTGCCGACATCGTTGCAAGAAGCGGCAGGGACGGCAAATATCAGCACATTCACGCATACGGCAAATACGGCGATTGGTTTCCTGCACTTGTCGGGGAAAAGGGCGCAGACATTTCTGCCTGCGACAACCTTGATGTCAGAGCCTATATCGACAATATGCCTACCTGTATGGCGGCGGCAGACCTTGTTATCTGCCGGGCCGGAGCAATCACGCTCAGTGAAATTCAGGCAATGGGCAAGCCTGCCATTCTGATTCCCTCGCCGAATGTAGCGGAAAATCATCAGTACCACAACGCAATGGCTCTTGTGAATGCAGGAGCGGCTGAAATCATTGAGGAATCCGAGCTTTCGGGTGAGCTTCTTACCGAAAAGGCAGACAAAATGCTTGAAAATCCCGAAAGACTTGCCGAAATCAGCGAAAACTCAAGAAAAATGGCAATTACTGACGCCAACGAGCGTATTTATTCCGTAATTAAAAAAACGCTCGGTCTGGTATAGACAATATATTGAAACGGTAACAATAACCCCTCTTTCTCATAGAATGTAAAGGTATCATTTTTGAGAGGGTGTTACTGTGTCAAAACTGCTTGTAACAGGACGGAGAAAGCTCAGCGGAGAGGTATATGTTCAAGGGGCAAAAAACAGTGCGCTGCCTGTTCTTGCGGCAACGATACTTACAAAGGGTGAAAATGTTATTTTCAACTGCCCCGATTTATCCGATATTGACGCTTCCGTCGGGATACTTCGTTATCTTGGTTGCAGTGTCAGCCGTAGCGGCGGCGCAATGCTGATAAATGCAGAGGGAATCAATAAGTCAGATATCCCCGATGAGCTTATGCGCAAAACAAGAAGCTCAATTGTATTTCTCGGTGCGATTCTTGCAAGAACGGGAAGGGCAAGAATGAGCTTTCCGGGCGGCTGTGAAATAGGTCCCCGACCGATTGATTTGCACCTTAAGGCACTCCGTCAGATGGGAGCCGATATTCGTGAGAAGCACGGATACCTCGACTGCACCGCTCCCAACGGGCTGAAAGGCACAAAGATTACACTTTCCTTTCCAAGCGTGGGCGCAACCGAAGATGTTATGATTGCCGCCTGTTTTGCAAGGGGAATAACTACAATAACAAATGCTGCAAGAGAGCCTGAGATTTGCGACCTTGCAGATTTTATGAATAAATGCGGAGCAAAAATCAGCGGAGCAGGCGAGGGCGTAATTGTGATTGAGGGCGTAACCTCCTTAAATTCTGCGAGCCACTCGATAATTCCCGACAGAATTGTTGCGTCAACGCTTTTGGCTTGCGCTGCCGTTACAAATTCAAAAATACTGCTGGACGGTATTGTTTGCAGTCACCTTGCTTCGGTGATTCCTGTTTTTGAGGAAGCAGGCTGTAAAATCAGATGTACTACAGGCAAGCTTGAAATTTCCGCTCCCGAAAGGCTTAGAGCTATGAAAACCGTCAGAACAATGCCTTATCCCGGTTTTCCGACAGACGCTCAGGCTCCTGTACTTGCGGCGGCTTGCGTGGCTGATGGAACAACAGTTTTTGTTGAAAACATATTTGAAAACAGATACAGACACACCGGAGAGCTTGTGCGAATGGGAGCAAATATTAAAACCGTCGGCAAGGTTGCCGTTGTCGAGGGAGTTAATGCCCTTTACGGAGCTTCTGTTGAGGCTGCCGACCTGCGTGGTGCGGCGGCATTGGTTGTGGCAGGTTTGTGTGCAGAGTCGCAGACTGTTATCAGCGGAGTAAAATATCTTCAGAGGGGCTATGAGAACTTTGAGCTTACGCTCTCCGCACTCGGTGCAGACATAAAGAAGATTTGACTTTCACAAGAAAGGATATTTCTTCGATAATAAACAGACAATATGCTTGGGCGGATAATATCCGCCCGACAGATTTGTAAAATTCAGCTTGCCAAGGCAGGCTGTGGAATAGCCTGATAAAAGGAAAGGGGGAATTTTGCTGATGAGTGAACAGAAGAAGCTTTCGCAGAAGGACAGAAAGCAGCTTGAAAAGCAGAGAAAAAACGCTGCAAAGCAAGCTCAGAAGTATCACAGGGAACAGGGAAAAAAGGCAAAAAAATCCTCTGCGGGTGAAAAAAAGCGTTCCTCAAGCAAAATTGAGGCGGCTGTAAACTCCCGTAAAAACATTAAATTTGAAAACATCAGCCGTGAAGAAAAGTTCAGACGGGAAAGCGAAGAGAAAATCAGAAATCTTGAGCCGCACGACTTTGACGACGGCTATTACATAGACGAGTACGGCGCAAGACAAAAGCAGGAGCGCCGTGCAAAGGAAATTCACGAGCAGGAAAACGAAGTAATCCGCAGAAGAAAAAAGCCGATTACGCAAAAACAGCTTCGCATCAGACGAATCTTACTCTACAGCGGAATTTTTGTCGTTGTACTTGCAGTCGGAATTATCTTAAGCCTTACAGTGCTTTTCAAGACCGAGAAAATTGAGATTGAGGGCGACAAGTACTACTACGAGGATCAGATAATTGCTTTCAGCGGAGTTGAGCTTCAGCAGAATATAATTATCGGGGCAATGAGCAGTACGCCCGAAAACATCTCCGAAAACCTGCCTTATGTTGAAAAGGCTGAAATCAACTTTTCAATTCCCGACACGATTACAATTAAAATTACAAATGCCGTTCCCTCCTATGTTATCAAAAACGGAGAGAGCTATCTGCTTATCAGCGCAAAGGGTAGGATTCTTGACAGCATAAACGATAATAAGGACAAGCTTCCCGAGCTTAAATGTGACACGCTGAAAAGCACAAAGCCGGGTGATTATGTTTCCTTTAATGATGAAAATGTGCCCGATATTCTTGAAAATGTGTCCGAAAGCCTGAGAGCAAATGATGTTGAAAAGATAACGGGCTTTGATATTACCGATACGGCTAACATCACTCTTGACTACGATAACCGCATTAGAATCAATTTAGGTCTGCCTGAGGACATTGATTACAAGGTCAGAACTGCAATTGCGATTATCAATGATAAGCTCGACCCGAACAATACAGGAACAATCTCGGGTAAGCTTGATGTCTCTGCCTGCAATACAACAAAGGTATCTCACTTCAAGCCTGACGATGCTGCTCCGACTACGGTTGCGCCGTCAACTTCCGTAACGGATAACAATCAGTCGGGCGGCACATATGAATGGCAGGAAGACGCCAATGCAGTCAATAATTACGGCGAAAATTATAACGGCGGCACGAATAATGCAGGAGAACCGTATGATAACGGCGTAAATGACAATAATTACGGCGGATATGCAGGCGGCGAGCCTGTTGGAGATGCTTTTTAAGAACAGTGAGAGAAAAACATAATAATATCAGTGCTTTTGGAAATAAATTGCAAATAAAAAACAGAAAAAAACATTAAAAGCATTGATATTTCTGCAAAAGTATGATAATATATAAACTATAATTGTTTACTATAAAATATTATGGAATATTATCGATACAGATATAAGGAGGACGAAAAAATGGCTTTTGAATTGGAACTGGAAAATGAGTATATGCCTAAAATTAAGGTAATTGGTGTCGGTGGCGGCGGCGGAAACGCTGTTAACCGAATGGTTGCAATGGAAGTTAAAAATGTTGAATTTATTGCAATCAATACAGATGAGCATGTTTTAAGACTTTCAAAGGCTTCGCAGAAGATTCAGATTGGCGAAAAGCTCACAAAGGGTAAGGGCGCAGGCTCAATGCCTGCAATCGGACAGAGCGCAGCAGAGGAAAGCAAGGACGAAATTGCAGCACTCCTTAAAGATACAGATATGGTTTTTGTTACCGCAGGTATGGGCGGCGGCACAGGTACAGGTGCGGCTCCCGTTGTAGCAAAAATTGCTAAGGATATGGGAATCCTCACAGTCGGCGTTGTTACAAAGCCTTTTGCATTTGAAGGCAAGAGAAGAATGACTCAGGCTGAGCAGGGTATTGCAGAGCTTTCTGCCTGCGTGGATTCACTTATTATCGTTCCTAACGAAAGACTCAAATATGTTTCCGATACAAGCATCACACTTCAGAATGCTTTTGAAATTGCAGACGATGTTTTAAGACAGGGTGTTCAGAGCATCTCCGACCTTATTCTTCTTCCCGGTCTTGTAAACCTCGACTTTGCCGATGTTACCTCCGTTATGAAGGACGCAGGCTACGCTCATATGGGTATGGGCAGTGCAACAGGTAAGGATAAGGCAACTGTTGCAGCAGATAAGGCTGTTTCAAGTCCTCTTCTCGAAACCTCAATTGACGGTGCAAAGGGTGTTATCATCAATATTACAGCTTCTGCAGATGTAAGTCTTGACGATATCGACGCTGCGTCAACAATGATTAAGGACAAGGTTTCAGAGGATGCAAACATCATCTGGGGTGCCGTAATCGATGATAAGATGCAGGACGAAATGAGCGTTACCGTCATTGCAACAGGCTTTAACGCTGACGGTCAGACTGCAAAGAAGAAGCTTGAGAGCGAGTCGGTAATAATCGAAAATAAGAATGACAGCTCATCAAGGTCTATGAAGGATAAAACAGACGATGAGGACGACACATTCTATGACATTATGTCAATCTTCAACAAGTAATTGAATAAGAATTAATAAAAGCACCTGCCGATTTAAGCAGGTGCTTTTGGTTTATTGGGATTTGTATAATTTTTGTGAAAAAAAAGCCTTATACTAATTCCTGATAGAAAGCAGACTAATATTTGCGAGGATAATTTTTGCAAGACAAGGCGAAGGACGCCGCAAGGCTGACGCCTTGCAAGGAAGACAACGCAGTATTGCGGGAATTAGACCGCAAAGATTGTCTGCTTTTTATTAGGTATTAGTATTAAACAGTCTTAGCTTTATTCCTCCATCTGCTTGCCGAGGAATGCCGCCGCTGACTGGGCGAGCTTTATTTCTGCACCTGACGGTACTTTAATGCTTTCGCCTGTCAGCATAACCACTGCACCGGTAACATCGCCCGAAGCGATAATCGGATAAATTATAGCCGCAGGATGCTCAACACCCTCAATCGGCATAATATCATCAACTGTCTGCTGAGTGGCGGCATAGCTTTTTCTGCTTTCCATATAGTTTTCAAGCACAGTGCTTACTCTGCGTTCAAGAAACTCACGCTTTGAAACACCTGCGGCGGCAATGACATGGTCCTTGTCGCAAATGAGCGTTGGCAGTGAGCTGATTCGTGACAGAACATCAGCATATTGCCCTGCAAACTCCGAAAGCTCGCCGACAGGCGAATATTTTTTGAAAATAACCTCACCGTCTGTCGCTGTGTATATTTCTAACGGGTCGCCCTCACGAATACGCAGGGTGCGGCGGATTTCTTTTGGAATAACAACTCTGCCGAGGTCGTCAATTCTTCTGACAATGCCTGTAGCCTTCATATCTTAACTCCCTTTATCTGAAAATTATTAAGCGAAACCGCAGTATTACGGCAATTATGCACGATTTTCACACCGAAATTATTTCTGTGATGCCGTAAAATAAGCGGCGTTGCCCTAATATTGTTTGTTTGCGCAAAATTTTTATACTGAAAAATATAGCGTATTTTCAATTTTCAGACAAGGTATTTTATGGAACTTTTTAGCGTTTTATTCAATTTAGGTTACAGGTTAAGATTATTCTACTTCATGGTCTGTGCAATCATCGGTGATACAGCTGACAGAAATCTCTATCCCTAAAACACCGTATTTTTCCTCAAGCTCACCTGAGTAATAAACATTCATATCCTCAGGTTTTGCACTGTCAATATCCTCCTCGGTATATCCGCACCTCAGGAGCGGCAGGCTGTTATATAATTCGCTGAAATTTTTGAATTTATGCAGGGCTGTTACAACAGCAAAAATTTGCTTGCTGTTATTTTGTGTGTTTGTAAAAATTATTGTGTCGCCAATATTAATTGCTCTTCTTTTTTTGTCATTAAGCCTGAGTTCAATCGTTTTCTTACCCGAACATATTAGGTCAAACGGTTCGGGGCAAAGCTTCATATTGTGTTCCATATAAGCCTCCTGCTAAGTAATACTTTATGCTGTTTTTATTATAGCATAAATTCCGTTAGTGTAAATTACTTGTATATATTTGTAAGGCTTTTGTACATAATAAGTAAATATATCATTTATTCTCATTATAAACGCAACCTCAATCCAGAGGTATCTTG
>CALZCU010000018.1 GCA_945632055.1 uncultured Ruminococcus sp.
CTTACCGTTCGCAAGGTCAGCGCAACAGAATACGAGCTAATTGCCGGAGAACGCAGACTTCGTGCCTCAGTTATGGCAGGTCTTCGCAAGGTTCCCTGTATCATAATCAAATGCTCCGACAAAGAGTCGGCAGTATATGCTCTCCTTGAAAATCTCCAGCGAAGCGACCTCGGAATGTTCGAGGAAGCTCGCGGAATTTCAAGGCTGATACGCAGATACGGTCTTACTCAGCAGGAAGCGGCTTCAAAACTCGGCAAAACTCAATCCACAATCGCAAACAAACTAAGACTTCTTCGCCTTACATATGAAGAGCAGGAATGGATTGAAAATGCTGGGCTGAGCGAGCGCCACGCAAGAGCATTGCTGAGAATTTCGGACGAAAACGAAAGGCGAGAGGCACTCTCAAAAATCATCTCCGAAAATCTCAATGTTCAGCAGACTGAAAACCTTGTAAATCTGCTGATAAATTCAAGCCCCGAATCTGACAAAAAGAAGGGCGTAAGCAAAGCGGTGATAAAGGACATCAGAATTTTTCTAAACACAATCAATAAAGCTATTGATACAATGCGTCTTGCGGGAATTGACGCACAGTCGGACAAGACCGACACAGAAAATTTTATCGAATACACAATCAAAATTCCCAAGAAACAAATTACTGATTCCGAAAAAACTGCCTGAAATTACTTTCCAGTTGGATGCGAAAGCATCCGTTCCACTCATACCCATTTCCTTATCTAAACCCCTTGCGAAGAGCCGTACATTTTATGTGCGGCTTTTTCGCATATATAAGTCGAGTGCCTCGACACGCAATTCGAGCAGACAGGTTGATATTATCAAACCATCTTTTCCCGACTGTTTTCGAGCAATTTTCATTAAGGTAAAAAATTCGAGTACCTCGATACGCAGTTCGAGCAGACAGATTGTTATTTTCAAACCTTCTCTACCCGACCGTTTTCGAGCGATTTCCTATAAAGTAAAAAATGTTTCCCGTGAAACAATTAAATACTTTAATGTTTATAGATACCCAATTCGAGCAGTTTCCTATACAATAAAAAACATAAAAAATTTTAAAATACGCTTTAAAATCAACTGCATATATGCTATAATTTAAAAGTATTACGAATACACCTAAATTTTAGAATAAAGGTGATTTTTTGGCAAAAATTATAGCAATTTCAAATCAAAAGGGCGGTGTCGGCAAAACCACAACCGCCGTTAATCTTGCGGCTTGTCTGGGAGCTATGGGCAAAAAAACTCTGCTCGTTGACGCAGACCCTCAGGGCAACGCAACAAGCGGTGTTGCGATTGACAAAAGCAAGGTTAAATTTTCAACCTATGACATTCTTGTCGAGGGTGCAAAGGCTGAGCAGTGCGTCCTGACAACTCCCTATGAAAATCTGCACATTCTTCCGTCAAGCCTTGATTTGGCGGCGGCGGAGCTTGAAATAGCAGAAAAAAGTCACAGAGAGGCTCTTCTCAAAAACGCACTCCTGCCGATTAAGCAGTATTACGATTACATAATAATCGACTGTCCTCCGTCACTCGGCTTGATTACTGCAAATGCTTTGACGGTTGCAGACACATTTTTAGTGCCTATTCAGTGCGAATACTACGCACTCGAGGGATTGTCACAGCTTATGAACACAGTCAGAAGAATCAAACGGCAGTACAACAGCGCAATCGAGCTTGAGGGCGTTCTGCTGACAATGTATGACGGCAGGCTCAACCTCACTCAGCAGGTAGTTGATGAGGTCAAAAAATTCTTCCCGGGAAAGGTTTTCAAAACCGTCATTCCGAGGGGAGTAAGACTTTCAGAAGCACCGAGCTTCGGTATGCCTGTAATCTACTATGACAAGTCCTGCAAGGGAAGCCTGTCATATATGGAAATGTCAAAGGAAATCATAGCAAAGGAGCGCAGGAATGGCTAAAAAATTAGGAGGTCTTGGCAAGGGACTCAACGCAATTTTCATCGAAAACGACAGCGAGGACAACAACGGCAGTGTTACGCTCAAAATTTCCGAGATAGAGCCGAACAGAACTCAGCCCCGTAAGGAGTTTGACGAAAAGGCACTCAGCGAGCTTGCAGAGAGCATTTCAAAGCACGGGCTTCTACAGCCGTTGCTCGTCCGTCCTCTGACACTCGGCGGATATCAGATTGTCGCAGGCGAGAGAAGATACAGAGCTTGCAGAATGGCAGGTATCACAGAAGTTCCCGTAATAATCAGAGAGCTTGGCGACACCGAAACAATGGAGCTTGCACTGATAGAAAACCTACAGCGAGAGGATTTATCACCGATTGAAGAAGCGCTCGGCTACAAAACTCTGATGGACGAGCACGGCTTCACACAGGAGGAGGTATCGCAGTCGGTCGGAAAATCCCGTCCTGCGGTAGCGAATGCGTTAAGGCTTTTAAAGCTTCCCCAGAGCATACTCGATTTATTGAAAGACGGCAAAATCTCGGCAGGCCACGCAAGAGCTTTGCTCACGCTTGAGGACGAGAAGATGATGCTCGAAATTGCCGAGGAAATAATCAGCAAGGATTTATCTGTTCGTCAGACTGAGAAAATCTGTAAGCAAAAGCCAAAGGAAATCAAAAAGGAAGAGCCTGAAAAGAAGCCTTCTTTTTATAGTATGGTAGAGCTTGCGCTCAACGAGAGTCTTGGCAGAAAAATCAAGGTTTCAAAAAATAAGGGCAAGCAGGGCGGAATATTGCAGATTGAGTTTTACTCGGACGAAGAACTTACCGAGCTGTCAAATAAGTTAAAATAACCGAGT
Organism: uncultured Ruminococcus sp.; assembly: GCA_945632055.1. GTDB lineage: Bacteria > Bacillota > Clostridia > Oscillospirales > Acutalibacteraceae > Ruminococcoides. The sequence goes on from CALZCU010000018.1 coordinate 2,776, forward strand.
ACCTCGGCTGGTAATTCGAGCAGATAGTTCGGTGTAAAAATTCAAATCGGTTGCCCGACCGACCGAGTACCTCGGCTGGTAATTCGAGCATACAGGTTTTTTTAATTTAAATGCAATTGCCCGACCAAAGTGTTTGCCGTAATTCTGCGGAACAGTCTTGACTGTTTTCTACGATTTAAATAAATGTTCATTTGTTGGAAATCGGGCGGATGATATCCGCCCCTACGGAGTTGTTTGTTAAGGTTGCCGTTGCGGTTAGTTTGGACACGGCACGGCGTGTCCCTACGAATTGGAATCGTATTGTTAATTGTTAATTAATAAAAGGAGAGTATATTATGATTGACATAAAATTTTTAAGGGAAAATCCCGAAGCAGTAAAGGAAAACATCAGAAAAAAATATCAGGAGCATAAATTGGAGCTTGTTGACAAGGTAATCGAGCTTGACTCAGAGAGCAGAGCCGTAAAACAGCAGGCAGACGAGCTTCGCTCAAACCGCAACAAGGTTTCAAAGCAAATCGGCGCACTGATGGCTCAGGGCAAAAAAGAAGAGGGAATGGCTCTTAAAGAAGAGGTAACAAGGCAAGCTCAGCTTCTTGCAGAGCTTGAAGAAAAGGAAGCAAAACTCAGCGCTGAGGTTACCGAAATTATGATGCAGATTCCTCAGATTATCGACGAGTCTGTTCCGATTGGCAAGGACGATTCGCAGAATGTTGAGATTGAGCGTTTCGGCGAGCCTGTTGTTCCCGATTTTGAAATTCCATATCACACCGAGATTATGGAAAAGCTCAACGGAATTGACCTTGACTCCGCAAGAAAGGTTGCAGGCAACGGCTTCTACTATCTTATGGGCGATATTGCAAGGCTCCACAGCGCAGTAATCTCTTATGCCCGTGACTTTATGATTGACAGGGGCTTTACATACTGCGTACCTCCGTTTATGATTCGCAGTAATGTTGTAACAGGAGTAATGAGCTTTGCCGAGATGGACTCAATGATGTATAAGATTGAAGGAGAAGATCTCTATCTTATCGGCACAAGCGAACATTCAATGATTGGAAAATTCATCGACACTATCAACAAGGAAGAAAATCTGCCCTACACCCTCACAAGCTATTCGCCCTGCTTTAGAAAGGAAAAGGGCGCACACGGCATTGAGGAGAGGGGTGTTTACAGAATACACCAGTTTGAAAAGCAAGAGATGATTGTTGTCTGCAAGCCCGAGGAGAGTAAAATGTGGTTTGACAAGCTCTGGCAGAACACAGTTGATTTGTTCCGCTCGCTCGACATTCCCGTAAGAACGCTTGAATGTTGTTCGGGCGACCTTGCAGATTTGAAGGTTCGCTCGCTCGATGTTGAGGCTTGGTCGCCAAGACAGAAGAAATATTTTGAGGTAGGCTCCTGCTCAAACCTCGGTGACGCACAGGCACGCAGACTTAAAATAAGAGTATCGGGAGAGGGCGGTAAAAAGTATTTTGCACACACTCTGAATAATACAGTAGTTGCTCCGCCGAGAATGTTGATTGCGTTCCTCGAAAACAATCTCAATGAGGACGGCTCAATCAATATCCCCGTTGCATTAAGACCGTATATGGGCGGTAAAGAAGTAATTAAGTGATTTGCTGAAAGGGTTGTCGAAAGGCAATCCTTTTTCAATTTACAATTAACAAATTACAATTAACAATTGTGGTCGGGCAGATAGCTCGGCAATAGAAATAACAATGGTTAACCGACTGTATTTATATTTTTTAATAGCGTAAGGAACGGTCTTGACCGTTCCGCAAGATTACAATATATCCTTCGGTCGGGCAACCGTTGTAATTAATAAATCCGAGCTGTCTACACGAATTACGAACCGAGGTACTCGGTCAGTCGGGCAACCAATATATTAAAACCGAGCTATCTGAAAGAGTTATCAATTGTGATTTTCAAAACGAACACTTCGGTCGGGCAACCGACATAACTAATAAAACCAACCTATCTGCCCGAACTAAAATCCATTGTGATTTTCAAAACAAACTCATCAGTCGGGCAACCGCATTTCAGCTATGTACCGATCTATCTGCCCGAACTAAAATACTTGATTTTTGGTGGGGTTTGAGGTATAATTATTGTATGATATTTTAACAATGGGGTAAAATACGGAATTACAAAAAAATGCTGATTTTAACGGCATTTTATGAGAGGAAGATACTGATTTGATGGACTCATTTGACGACGCTTGGGAGGTCATTTGCTCCTACTGCAAAACTAAAATAACCGATGTTGCCTACAACACCTGGATAAGCAGAATAAAACCCCTTAAGCTCGATTTTGAAAGCAACACGGCTTTTCTGATTGTCCCCAACGACTTTCACCGGCAGACGCTCACACGCTGTTACATTCCGCTTCTTGACGAAGCCTTTGAAGCAGTTTTTGACAATAAATTTGTTATAAGCTTTAAAATTCCCGAGGAAATCAGCGAGCAGTCAAATGCTCCGAAGATTGAGGAAAAAAGCAATGACGCAAACTATGAGTACACCTTTGACACCTTTATTGTCGGCTCGTCAAACAAGTTTGCTCACGCCGCCTGTCTTGCAGTTGCGACAAATCCCTCGCACGCCTACAATCCTCTTTTCCTCTACGGAAACTCAGGCTTGGGCAAAACTCATCTGCTCTACGCAATCGGCAATGAAATCAAAAAGAACGACCCTTCAAAGGTGATTTGCTACATAAAGGGCGACGACTTTACAAACGAGCTTATCGAATCGCTCCGTCTTGCAAAGATGAGCGAGTTCAGGCACAAATACAGGCAGGCTGACATTCTTCTTGTGGACGATGTTCAGTTCATCGGAGGAAAGGAAAGCACGCAGGAGGAATTTTTCCACACCTTCAATGCGCTCAAGGACGCAAACAAGCAGATTGTTCTGACCTCTGACCGTCCTCCGAAGGAAATCAAAACTCTTGACGACCGTCTGCGTTCACGCTTTGAGCAGGATTTGATTGCAGACATTCAGCCGCCCGATATTGAAACGAGAATTGCGATTGTAAAGCGCAAGGCAGAGCTTCTTGACATTGACCTTTCAAACGATGTCTGCGAATACATTGCATCAAAAATCAAGTCAAATATCCGCCAGCTTGAGGGAACTGTTAAAAAGCTCAAGGCAAAGTCGCTTTTAAGCAAGGAAAAGACGAATATTTCAACAGTGCAGGAGGTTATTGCCGATATTCTGAATAACGACACTCCGCCCGAGGTGACTGTTGAGAGGATAATTGACGAGGTCGCAAGGACATTCGGTGTTTCGGCAGAAGAAATCCGCTCGCAGAAGAACAGGAGCGCAAATCTCAGCAAGGCAAGACACATTGCAATTTATCTTACAAGAGAGCTTACAACGCTTCCGATGGTTTCAATCGGCGAGGAGTTCGGCGACAGACACTACACCACGATTATTTATACGCTGAAAAAGGTTCAGCAGATGATGGATAAGGACAGAAAAATCAAAGAGCTTGTCGACGACACAATAAAAAATATCCGTGACCGCTAACGGTGTGCCACCGTGGGCAGTTCGAGTAGACAGCTCGGATTTGTAAATTACAACGGTTTCCCGACCGACCGAGTACCTCGGCTTGTAATTCGTGTAGACAGCTCGGTGTGTGATTAAAATCGCTTGCCCGACCGATGTGTATTTTTCTGTTTTATAAAGGTTGTTTTAGCACTTCGTAGGGACACGGCGTGCCGTGTCCAAGCTAACAGCAACGGCAACCTTAACGCACAATCAAATCCATATGATTGAATGTTACTGTAACAATTATAAATTATTTATGTTTGATGTTCACAACCGGACACGGCACGCCGTGTCCCTACTAAATTGTTAATTGTAAATTGTTGATTGAATTTTCCACCTTTTCATCAACATTAAACTAACATAAACTGACACGATGTTGATTGTTGAAAAAATATTGAAAAATGTTTATCAACTTCAAACAATTTTCAAAACTGCACTGTGGACGGAAAAATCAAGCGTACAAGCCGTTTTCTATGCTTTTACTATGTTTTAACATTGCCTACTACGACTACTAAAATATAAATATTATATAGATTGGAGAAGATTACCGCCGTGAAAATTTCGTGTTTAAGAACAGACCTTGCAAATGCAGTGTCAAATGTTTCAAGAGCTGTATCGACAAAGGCTTCCATTCCTGCTCTTGAGGGTGTTCTTATTAAGGCTTACGGTGACAAGCTGAACATTTCGGGCTATAACCTCGAAATCGGCATCACCACCGATATTGAAGCAACTATTCAGTCAGAGGGCGAAATTGTTGTCAGCGCAAAGCTGTTTCTTGACATCGTGCGCAGACTGCCCGAAGAAATTGTTATGATTGAAACCGACGACAGAATGGTAACATACATCACTTGCGGAAAGGTTGATTATCAGATTGTCGGAATGTCATCTGTCGAATATCCCGACCTGCCATCATTTGAACAGACCGACGGAATTACTGTCAGCTCAAAAATTCTCAGAGAGATGATAAGGCAAACTGTTTATGCAGTCAGCGAAAACACCGCAAAGCCTATCTACACAGGCTCGCTGTTTGAAATCAACAACGGTGTTTTCAAGATTATTGCAGTTGACGGCTACAGAATGGCTATCAGAAGTGAAAATGTTGACAGCACCAGCAAAAACAGCTTTGTAGTACCCGGCAAAACTCAGCTTGAGGTGCTGAAGCTTTTGACAGACGATGAGGAAAATGTTGAAATCATCATCGGTCAGAGGCACATCACCTTTAAGGTCAGAAATTACAGAGTTATTTCAAGGCTGATTGAGGGTACATTCCTCGATTATGAAAATACGATTCCAAAGGAAACAAAGACCGAGCTTGTAATCAACACAAGAAACATAATTGACGCTGTTGAAAGAATGTCACTGCTTAATAACGACAGAGTTCAGAGTCCTGTCAGGTGTGTTTTCTCTGACGATGAAATCAAGCTTTCGTGCGCTTCGGCAGTCGGCAGGGCAAACGATGAGCTGTCCGTTTCAATAATCGGAGAGCCTGTTGAAATCGGATTCAACAACCGATATATGCTTGACGCACTCAAGAACACAGACACCGATGAAATCAAGATGATATTAAATGGTCCTGTTTCACCGATGATTATTAAACCCGTAAAGGGCGACAGCTTTTTGAGCATTGTCGTGCCAATGAGGCTTGCAAATGAGAGTTGAAAAGATAAAAATTGACAGTGAATACATAAAATTGCAGGATTTGCTCAAGCTCGGCGGAGCAGTTGACACAGGCGGAATGGCAAAATTTGTCATTCAGAACGGCGAGGTTAAAGTCAACGGAGAGGTCTGCACAATGCGCGGCAAAAAAATGAGAACAGGCGACAAGGCAGTTTTTGACGGAGCAGAGCTTGAGGTAATATAATTATTCAGATTAAAAAATGAAGGTAATTGCGCTAAAATTTGAAAACTACAGGAATTTAAAAAATGATATTATCAAGCCATGCGAGGGCGTTAACATAATTTACGGCGACAACGCACAGGGCAAAACCAACCTGCTTGAAGCGCTCTGGCTGTTCTGCGGAGGTCACTCCTTTCGCTCTTCAAAGGACAGCGAGGTAATCAGATGGAACGAAAGCATTGCCCGTCTTGAGATGAGATTTTTCGGGCAGGAGCGTGAGCAGACTGCAAAGCTCTGCTTTAGCGGAGGAAAAAAGCAACTTGAAATCAACGGAGTTGAAAAGAAATCTGCGGCGGCGCTGATTGAAAGATTCTGCGCTGTAGTGTTTTCGCCCGACCACCTCAATCTGATTAAGAGAGGACCCTCTCAGCGCAGGAAATTTATCGACAGCGCAATTTGCAGGGAGAAGCTGAAAAATGCAGTGCTTCTCTCGAAATACAACAGAGTTTTAATTCAGAGAAATTCACTTTTAAAGGATATATGCAAGCGACCGTCGCTTGAAAACACTCTTTCGGTGTGGGACGAGCCGTTAATTCAGAGCGGAGCAATGCTCATCAGAAAAAGGCTCGATTATGTTCAGATGCTTTCGCAGAGGGCAGAGCAGTACCACAGCGGAATATCGAAAAACAGCGAGGAGCTTGGAATAAAATATATCTCCTCGGCTGACATTGAAATGAGCGACAGCCTGAGCGAAATTGAAGAAAAGCTGAGGAAAAAGCTGAACGACAACAGGAAGGACGACCTCAGAACGGGGGTTACGAATTACGGACCCCACAGAGATGATATAGAAATTCTCATTAACGGCAAGAATGCAAGAGCCTTCGGCTCACAGGGACAGCAGAGGAGCGCAGTACTTTCGCTGAAGCTTGCAGAAGCCTCTGTTCTAAAGGAGAGAATGGGCGAAGAGCCTGTGATTCTGCTTGACGATGTGCTGTCGGAGCTTGACTCAAAAAGACAGGATTTTTTGCTCAACGAGCTGAAAAGCTGTCAGGTGTTCATAACCTGCTGTGAAAAGTCAAACAAGGAACAGCTGAAAGAAGGCAGGGTGTTCTTTTTGAATAATGGGGAGGTGAGCTGATGTATCTGCATCTTGGA
>CALZCU010000019.1 GCA_945632055.1 uncultured Ruminococcus sp.
CCGCACCTGCGTAAAGAGTAGGAGTAGGGCCGCCCGAGTGAAGTCCTCCCCTGTGAAACCACGGAGTCATATTCATTGTTACATCGGTGGGATTTAACGGAAAGTGCATAATAACATCGTGCGCAGACAGCACCTCGTTGACATTGTTCAGAGGAACTCCCTTTGGCATTCCCGTTGTTCCCGAGGTCTGAAGCCGCACGACCTCATCGTAAATATGAGGTGCAAAATCGACGGGAGGATTTTCATCAGAGCAATTCTTTATATAATCCTCGTAAAGAATGTGTCCTTCGGGCAAATCAAATCTCTTTGAAGCGGGATTGACTGCTATTACCGTTTTTACCCTGTGTTTGCAAAGTGACAATGCTTTAGCTGCCGTCTGAACAATTTCAGCATCGTAAATGTAGACAGCCGGCTTGTTATGGTCAATTATCTCGGCAGTTTCTCCCGGAGAAAGATTGAAATTGGCAGGGTTGCAGATTGCGCCGATTTTCTGCGAGGCTATATATCCGTACAGAAATTCGGGGGAATTAAAAAGCTGCATAAAAACTATGTCACTTTTCTTAACTCCGCCATTTCTGAGAGCATTTGCAAATTTGTTTGCGTCAGCGTTCAACTCGGAATATGTCCAACTCCTGTCGAGCATCGGGTCAAAAACAGCATGCTTGTAGCCGAAGCGGCCGACATTCCTCATAAAGCCGTTCAGCCATGTAAATTCACTTTCAAAGGTGTTTTTAAACATTTCACAATCGTAAGTAAGCTTCAAATCTCATCCCTGATTTCAAATTAATATATCAATCAAGCAAATGCCAGCAATATAATAATTATCAGTACTTGCCGACAATTATGCTTGAATTCTGACCGCCGAAGCCGAACGCATTTGACATTGCGTATTTAATATCAGCCTTTTTAGCGGTATTTGCAACAAAATCAATTCCTGCACAGTCGGGGTCAACCTCGCTGAGATTGATTGTCGGCGGAATAACACCTGTTTCAATTGCCTTAAGGCAGGTGATTGTTTCGGTAACTCCGCCTGCGCCCATCATATGGCCTGTTGCGCCCTTGGTGGAGCTTACGAACGGAAGCTTTTCTTTGAACACCTTTTTAATTGCCGAGGTTTCAACGAAGTCGCCCTTATTTGTTGCAGTTCCGTGTGCATTAATATACCCAATTTCTTCCGGTTTTATTCCTGCATCAGCAATTGCCTGCTGCATACACGCAATTGCACCTCGTCCCTCGGGGTGCGGTGCGGTCATATGATAAGCATCACCCGTATTGCCGCAGCCCTTGATTTCACCGTAAATCTTTGCACCTCTTGCAAGAGCGTGTTCCTCTGTTTCGAGGATAAGCGCACCGCCGCCCTCGCCGATTACAAATCCGTCACGGCTGATGTCAAACGGTCTGCTTGCCGTTGACGGCGAATCATTCCTTCTTGAAAGTGCCTTTGCATTTGCAAGTGAATAAATTACAAGAGGACAAAGCACAGATTCTGCGCCGACTGCAAGCATTACATCTGCCTTTCCTGCTTCAATGCACATACAAGCGGTGCTTATTGCGTCACCGCCTGAGGAGCAGGCTGTGCTGACAGTCAGGCTCGGTCCCTGAATGTTATAGTCTATTGCAATATTTGCTGCCGCAATGTTTCCGAGAATTTTCGGAATAAATCGGGGACCTACCTTTTTATGAGAAGCACCCGAAAGTGCGTCCTGAGTGAACGCAATTGTTGCTATACCGCTCATTGCAGTACCCATTACAATTCCTGTTCTCTGCGGCTCAACCTCAAGTTTGCTCTGCTTTATAGCCTCCTCAGCCGCAATATACGCATACTGCATAAAGGGATCTGTTTTTCTGATTAAATCCTTTGAAAGATAATCCGAGGGATTAAAGTTTTTTACCTCGCCTGCAATCTGCACTGCAAGCTCGCTCGGGTCAAAGGTTTTAATTGTATCGATTCCAGAAACACCGCTTGTGATATTCTTCCAATACTCGTCCACACCGATACCGACGGGTGTCACTGCTCCCATTCCTGTTACAACAATTCTTTTCATAAGTCAGCTCCTCTTATTTTAAAATAGTTATTTACAATTTGCATACTATTATGCTATACTTGAATTATACCATAATTGGAAAATAATTCAACATATTAAATAATGCAAATACATTGGATTTTTGCCTATAAATTCCGATTTCTGCATAACATAAATAATGCACACTGAATAAATGATACATTTCACAAATTAAATGTAATATATTGTAAAAGCGAGGTTAAAAAAGTGGATATTAATCAGCTCAATTGCTTCATTTCGGTTGCTCAGACGCTGAACTTTTCCGAAGCGGCAAGGCGCAATTATGTTTCCCAATCAACTGTCAGCAGGTATATCAGTGACCTTGAAAAGGAATTCGGCGTTCAGCTGTTCACCCGTTCACACAGAGATGTTATTATCACAAACGAGGGAAAGACTTTGCTTCCCTACGCAATTGAAATTGTTGAAACACTCAGCAAGGCAAAAACCGTTATCAAGCAGATGCACGACGGTGGTCAGGGCAAGCTCACGCTTGGCTGTGATGTCACATCGCTCGCCTTTCCGTCAAAATGCGTTTCTGATTTCAGCGGAAAGTACCCGAACATTTCAATCGAAGTAAAGCCACTTGACTGTGCTGACAGAAATCAGGCTATTACGGGAAGCGACTTTGACTTCTGCTTTATGCCGAGGGATATGGTTCCCGAAAGCTCGGGAATCGAGGCTCTGGTTACTCACAATGAAGCGCTTTCTGTTGTGACCTCAAAGAATTATAAATTCAAAGGCAGAAAATCCGTGAGTCTGCGTGAGCTTGCAGGTGAAAAGCTGTTGCTTTTGTCTGAAAAAATCTCGCCTATCGTTTATATGGAGATTATGGATTTATTCCGCACCTTTCATATATCCCCGACCGTTGAAAGCACCTTTGACGACATTGTTTCAATGTATGTTTCGGTTTCTTCGGGTATCGGCGTTTCTATCATTCCTCAGTCGCTTGCGACCTTTACATCAAACAAATACACCGATGTTTTTCCGATTGAGGACGCTGACACAAATATCGCCTATGTTATGGCTTGGGGAAAGAATATTTCAAATCCTGCGGCAAAGCTGTTTGTTGAGGCTGTCAAAAAATATGCAAAGGGCGAAGACAATCTTTACGGATTGTAATATATTGTTTATTATTTTTCATAAAATTGCATCGCAAATAGCATTTAGTTATATTTCACAAAGTTTTCACATAATTTTTACTTATTAGGTATTTACTTTATAAAAGGTCAGTGGTATAATGTATATAGTCACGACAGGTTGACCAAATAAATTATATCGGAGGTAATTATAATGTACAGATTTACTTTGCCCCGTGATCTTTTCCACGGTGAGGACGCACTGTCAAGCCTTAAAAATTTAGAAGGCAAAAAGGCAATAGTAGTTGTCGGCGGCGGTTCAATGAAGCGTTTCGGCTTTCTTGACAAGGCTGTTGAATATTTGAAGGAAGCAGGAATGGAGGTTCAGCTTTTTGAAGGCGTTGAGCCTGACCCCTCTGTTGAAACAGTTATGAAGGGCGCAGAGGCTATGCGTGCATTTGAGCCTGACTGGATTGTTGCAATGGGCGGCGGTTCACCTATTGACGCTGCAAAGGCTATGTGGGCATTCTATGAATATCCCGAAACAACCTTTGAGGATCTCATTACACCGTTCAACTTCCCCAAGCTCAGAACAAAGGCTAAATTCTGCGCTATTCCGTCAACTTCGGGTACTGCTACAGAGGTTACGGCTTTCTCGGTTATCACTGACTACTCAAAGGGCATCAAGTATCCTCTTGCTGACTTCAACATCACTCCCGATGTTGCTATTGTTGACCCTGCGATTGCAGAAACAATGCCCAAGAAGCTTACAGCTCACACAGGTATGGACGCAATGACTCACGCTATTGAGGCATTCGTTTCAACACTTAACTGTGAATACACTGACGCTCTTGCTCTTCACGCAATTCAGATGATTCACGACAACCTCAAGAAATCATATGACGGCGATATGGCTTGCCGTGCTAAGATGCACGATGCTCAGTGCCTTGCAGGTATGGCTTTCTCGAACGCTCTTCTCGGTATCGTTCACTCAATGGCTCACAAGACAGGTGCTGCTTTCACAGGCGACCACATCATTCACGGCTGTGCTAACGCAATGTATCTGCCCAAGGTTATCAAGTTCAACTCAAAGGACACTGTTGCTGCTGAACGCTATGCTCGCATTGCTAAGTTTATCGGTCTTAATGGCAACACAACAGAGGAGCTTGTTGACGCACTTATTGCAGAGCTTCGCAGTATGAACGACCAGCTCGATATTCCGCAGGCAATCAAGTTCTACGGCAAGGGCGGCGTTAAGGCTGATGAAAGCATTATTGACGAGAAGGAGTTTATGGATAAGCTTCCCGAAACTGCAAAAAATGCAATCGGCGACGCTTGCACAGGCTCTAACCCCCGTCAGCCAAGCCAGGAAGAAATGGAAAAGCTCCTTAAGGCTTGCTACTATGACTTAGAGATTGATTTCTAAGGAAAACAATATTCAAATAATACATAAGGCTATCCCTCGTATTTGGGATAGCCTTATTTTATATGTCAAATATCAGCGACAAGCTCTACGGGGCAATGGTCTGAGCCTAAAATTTCTGTGTGAATATCTGCGCTGACGAGCTTTTCATTGAGCCTTTCCGAAGTCAGAAAATAATCTATACGCCAGCCTGCATTCTTCTCCCTCGCCTTAAATCGGTATGACCACCACGAATAGACTCCCTCCCTGTCGGGATTGAAAAATCTGTATGTATCGGTAAAGCCGCTTTCGAGCAGTTCGGTCATTTTCGACCTTTCTTCATCGGTAAAGCCTGCATTTTTACGGTTTGTCTTGGGATTTTTCAGGTCTATCTCATTATGAGCGACATTCAGATCTCCGCAGATTATAACAGGCTTGATTTCATCGAGCTTTTTCAGATATGCCCTGAACTCGTCCTCCCACTCCATTCGGTAGTCAAGCCGTTTCAGCTCATTCTGTGAATTGGGAGTATAGCAGGTTACAAGATAATAATCGTCAAATTCTGCGGTAATTACTCGCCCCTCATTATCGTGCTTTTCAATTCCTATTCCGTACGAAACAGAAACAGGCTTTTCCTTGGTAAACAAAGCTGTTCCGGAATATCCTTTCTTTTCGGCATAATTCCAATACTGAAAATAGCCGTCAAGCTCAAGGTCTATTTGCCCCTCCTGAAGCTTAGTTTCCTGCAGGCAGAACGCATCTGCGTCTGTATCTTTAAAATAATCGAGGAATCCCTTTGTAACGCAGGCACGAAGTCCGTTTACATTCCATGAAATAAATTTCTTCATACTATCACCCTTTATCGGTTTTCACCGTATTTTATTTTTATATTTCAAGTATAAGGTATTTTTATCTATTTTTCAAGCTTATACTAATGTGAATTTGTACAGGCAAATTCTGCTCTCATTCAGAATATTATTAAATAGATTATTTCGGTGGTGATAGTGTGTTAGAATTGCTCGGTTATCTTGGTCAGTATATTTGCTTCTTTATTCTCCATGTATGCGGTGGCGGCTCTTTTCCGAAGCCTCTTTCTGAAAAGCAGGAGCGAGCTTATCTTGAAAAATGCGCTAAAGGCGACAAGGAAGCAAGGAATACTCTGATTGAGCATAATTTAAGGCTTGTTGCTCACATAATCAAAAAATACTACGGTGCGCAAAGCGAACAGGATGACCTTGTTTCTATCGGAACAATCGGTCTGATTAAGGCTATTGATACCTATGACATTAACAAAAATATCCGTCTCAGCTCGTATGCAAGCAGGTGTATTGAAAATGAAATTCTTATGCACTTCCGCAACATAAAAAAGAGTGCGCAGGACATTTCTCTTAACGAAACAATTGACACCGACAAGGACGGCAATCCGCTCACCTTGCTCGATATTATGTCTGTTGACGACAATATTATTGATATGCTCGACCTTAAACTGAACAGCCGAAAGCTCGGTCAGTTTATCGACGAGGAGCTTGACGAGCGTGAAAAGAGAATTATCATTCTTCGTTACGGTCTTAACGGCAACGAGCCTTTGACGCAAAAAAAGGTTGCAAAGCTGATGAATATTTCAAGGTCATATGTCAGCAGAATTGAAACAAAGGCGCTCAAAACACTGAAAAGACGGTTTGAAAACAGCTCTAATTTTTGAAAGTTCGAGTGTCTTGAATCCAAAAAGAAAATACGGCTTACTGATTTTGTGTCAGTAAGCCGCTTTATTCAGGGTAATAGTATTTTTGCCGTATATAAGGTCAAGTCTGTTTCCTCTCGGACAATAACCGAATTTATAATTCTGTGCAAGCTCGGGAACAAAAATGACAAACGCTTGCTCGTCTGCAATGTAGCTTCCGCTTATGCTTGTGCTGTTGTCTGCATTGCTGATTTTCAGCATTGCCGTATCCTGCGAAAATTCAAGGCTAACCTCTGCCCCGCCTTCAAGAGTTACCGTCCATTTGCTTGAAATCAATTCGGTAACATAGTCTGAGGTATCTGCTGTGCAGGAGGTCAGAAAAAAGCAGACTGCAAATAAAATGCCTGCGACATATTTTTTCATTTTATCCCAACCTTTTATTATAAAATATATTCAGATATAAATTTATTTATACCGTTTTTACAATTTTGTTATAATTCTTGAAAAGCAATATAAAATCTGATATATTTAAAAATGGAATAATATGAACGGAGTGAAGTGTTTTGCAGCGTGAAATTACCGAAGAATGTACGGTATTTGAGAGCAACGGCGAGGTTGTAAATGCCGGCTGGGCAAGAAAGCCTGTGTTTATTTATAATGCAGAGATGAGCAAAACCTTTGGCAAGCATTGCGAGCAGGATTGCTACTTTATCAACAACGGAGAAGTTTCGCTCTATATTTCGGTTGAGAACTACGGGCTTGAATTTGCAATAAAAATTGCTGTGGCTGACCTGAAACGAGGCGGCGTGATTAGCGACTGCGTTGTTAAAAGGTTAGTACTATTTAAAAATGAGCTTCCCGAAGCAGGTAACAAGGGCGAGCTGCTTTACACCGACAAGCGGATTCAGCTTCAGCTTACGAACACGACTGACGGAAGATTTCTTAAATGTGATTTTATCGATTTCGGCAACAAAAGGAATCTGTATTTTAATATTGCTCTCAAAAAAGAAAACGGAGAAAGCCTGAACGAGCTTGCTCCGTTTGAGCGTGACAGAAAATATTTTTATATTAAAAGATTTGTGCCAAAATTCACTGCTAGTGGTGTAATACGCATCGGCGGTCTTGAATACGCCCTGGACAACAAAACTGCAAGAGCGTATTTTGACTGGACACGCTTTTCAAAGCCGAGAAAGCACAATTATCAACGGCTGAGCGCAGACTGCATTATTGACGGAAAGCGTGTTTCGCTTTGTCTGGCAAGCAGAGTCGGCGACAACCGCTACGGCAATGAAAACTGCTTTTTTGTTGACGGTACTCTCGGAAAGCTGTCGCAAATTAATGTTAAAGGCACAAACGGCAGACTTGACAGACCCTGGTACTTTAACGCAGGAATATCTGCTGTTGACATAACCTTTAAGCCTTTTACTGTCAAGGGCGAGCCGATGGCGGCTGTTATGGACAAAACGACTGTGCTGTTCGGAAGATTATACGGTCAGATTAAGCGCATTGACTACGACAAGCCCCTGCTTCTTGACAATTCACAGGCTCATATGATTTTTAATGAGTTCTGATTACATAAGATTTATTTATCCGTAAGTCTTGCCATCATTGCTACAGAAGTAATGAAGCTGATTATTAAGTAATTTATCAGCGAGAATACTGCACCGAAATCCATCATATTCAGCGGAATGAAGGTTATTATTGCAAACACGCCAAACAGGCAGCAGAATATGGATACAATATTCTTTAAGTTTCTTTCCTTGTCAAGTGCGCAGAAAAAGAACCCTACAATCGGAATAACTACGAGTATAAGAAGGAAAGGAATCGTTGCAACAAGCTTTGCTCCTCCCTCACTGTCTGAAAATGTGTTTCCGAACATTCCGAATATATCGAGCAGTGTCTTGTAAATATACCTGCCTGCCTTTTCGGGGTCGGGAAAACGAATAAAAGTAAAGGTACAGAAGAAAATCTGCAACAAATAGAAAACGCACTGCGCTATTCTCAATCTTTTTCTTGTTTTATTCTCAGCTATTTTTATCATATTTGCCTCCTGATAATTTGTTAAAATAACTAAACAATATTATTATAGCACAAATTTCTGTGTTGCACAATAGACAATTTTGTGATATAATTTAGTAATAGGAAAATTTTCCAAAAAAGGAGCAATTTTATGAGCTATATTAACGAATCGGTAATTTATAACATCTATCCACTCGGTTTTTGCGGTGCGCCGAAGGAAAATGACGGGAAATTGGTTTACCGACTCGACAAGATATATGACTGCATTGACCACTTAAAGGAAATGTCTGTTAACGCAATTGTATTTAACCCGCTGTTTGAAAGCTCCCGACACGGCTATGACACCATTGATTATAAAAAGGTTGACTGCCGTCTGGGTGATAACGATTCTTTTAAGAAAATCTGCGACACTCTCCACGAAAACGGAATCAGAATTATTCTTGACGGTGTTTTTAATCATGTCGGCAGAGATTTTTTTGCGTTTAAGGATCTTCAGAAGAATCTCAGCAATTCACGCTACTGCGGTTGGTTTGAAAACCTCAGATTTGACGGTTGGAGTCCAAAAGGTGACCCATTCCGCTATGAGGGCTGGGCAGGCTACTACGACCTCGTTAAGCTGAATCTGCACAACGATGAAGTTGTAAATTATCTGCTTGACGCCGTGAAATTCTGGATTGAGGAGTTCGACATTGACGGCTTAAGACTTGACGCTGCCGACTGCATTGACCTCAGCTTTTTCAAAAAGCTCCGCAGTCTGTGCAAGGGATTAAAGCCTGATTTCTGGCTTTACGGCGAAATTGTGCACGGTGACTACAACCGTTGGGCAAACAGCGATACGCTCGACTCGGTTACAAATTACGAATGTTACAAGGGCATTTATTCGAGCCACAACGACCACAATTACTTTGAAATTGCTCATTCGCTTAACAGACAGTTTGAAAACGACGGTGTATATCAGAATATTTACACCTATAACTTTGTTGACAATC
>CALZCU010000020.1 GCA_945632055.1 uncultured Ruminococcus sp.
AACACCACACACCACCGATACCAAAACATACACAGACAGTGCAGTTGTCTGCTGTTCAGTTGTAATCTGAGTATCGGAAGCGGTTGAATGCTCTGTGTCGGGAGTTTTGCCCTTGCCGTTAAAAAACATAATTGCACAAACAACACCGACTATTATTATCACCGCCGCAATAGAAATTACGGCAATCGGTGCTTTTGAGCTTTTTTGACTGTGCCGTCCTGCCATTATTCTTCTCCTCCCTTTTCTGCTTTGCTTTTCAGCTTTAAAAGCACGCTTCTCTTGACCATTTTGCCGTTGTAATAGATATATTCATCTCCGTCACCGTCTTCATCAATTTTGATATCGGTGAAATCATCGGCAACGCTTTTCTTAGTTTCTTCTTCATCGTAGAACTGACCTTTTCGTCTGTTCTCCATTTTTTTATCAATTTCCTTTCTCTTGTCGTCCTTGCCGACAATCATTGAGTACATAGGCTTGTACACCGAATAATTGATTATAAAGGAAACTATTGACGGGATAAACAGAGCCGCAAGCACAATTGTTGCAATGATTACGGCAACGGGAACATAACAGCAGAGCAGAACCGTCAGGCATACAAGTGCAAACACAGCAATTCCGAAAGTTGCAACGAGATTGTGCTTGAACTCACCGAAGGTCATCAGTGCACTGTTTTTGTAGATGTTCTTCATCGAAATATCAAAGGTTACGGTCATAGGCGGTATGTAATAAAATGCAAACAAAAAGAAAACAGAAACGACTATACAAAGAGCAAGCGGCATATAAAACACACCGTTTGCCTTGCCGAGCGAGGAATACATCACAATTGAGTAATAGCTCAGGAAAATTGCCGCATAAAGCACTGCACCGTGAACTAAAAATCTCAGAAAATTATCCTTGACTCCCGAAATGAAGTTCTGAAAAACATTAATATTCTCTTCCTCCCTCACCATATGAGAGGTAACCTGAACTACTCCTGCATAAAACGGGAACAGCGGAATCAGGGCTAAGAGCAGAATGAAGTTTGACTTTATTGCCGTTATTGAATTAATCAGGCTGAACAATCCGAACAGCACCGCAGTCGGAACTGCAAAAAGCAGATTTGTCAGCATAAGCTTCGGAAAATTGCCGAATAAATTTGTAAAAAAAGCAGTTAAGGCTACAGAGCCTTTTTTTGACGCCATTTTATACCTCCAGCTTCTTTGCAAATTGCAAAGACTAAAAATTAAACGCTCCTGCAAAAAGCGTCCAAAGCGCCGCATCAATGAGCGAAGCGCAGAATGTCATAATAAGTGATGACATAAATTGTGAGCAAAGCACAAGCAGTCCCGAGCGCATTGGCTTCGGCGGAAGGTGCTTTCCAAAGGTAAAGCCGAACATATTTTTTGAAAACGCAAACGACTTAGCGGAAAAAAGCACAAGCGCAATGCAGAACAGAAATGTTCCGGGAAGCAGGACAAGCAGATAAAAGCCCACTCCTGCAAGCCCCTCGGAAAGAAACAGATAGCCTGCTGTGATGCCTGTTCCGAAGCCCTTGAAAAGCACGGCAAGCGGCATTACAAATACTCCCCAGGGAGTCAGTCCGAATAAAAACACGGAAAACAAAAATATAAAATCTGACGCAAAGCAAGCACAGAATGTACCTGCTGCATTCTGTGCAAGTCTTGCGTCAAGGTTTGTTGTAAACAAAAAGTCGAGCGAATTGAGCAAGGACTCGTCGGAATTCTGGGCACAGATAGAGCCTGTTACAAGTCCGCAAAGCAGAATTGCGGCGAACAAGGCTCTGATTCCGTATCTTTTGAAAAAGTAACGCAAATCCGACAGCGTTATCCGTCTTATTCTTCGTCCTGCCAATGCGGATTTTTTGAATGAAAATACAATGCTCCTCATAAATACATTCCTTTCGCTTATTAAGCAACTCATTGGTTTGTCCTGATAAAACCTTATGCGGAATGTATCTATTATATGAATATTATTTGCCCAGCTCCTCAGCTCGCTTTGTGCAGGCAGCCATAGCGTCCTGCACAGCCTCATAGAAGCCGTGTTCCTTTAATTTGTCGAGTGCGGCTATTGTTGTGCCGCCCTTCGAGCTAACCTTCTGAATCAGCACATCTGCGCTGTCACCGCTTTCACGCAGCATTGCAGCAGAGCCTTCAAGAGTGGCGCAGACAAGATTCATAGCCTTATCGTAATCAATTCCCTGCTGCTGAGCGTAGTCTGCCATTGCCTTTGCAAAAAGGTAGATGTATGCAGGACTGCTGCCGTTAACGGCAATAATCTCATTCATATGCTCTTCGCTTACATACTCGCAAACGCCGCTTCCTGCAAACATATCGTACACAATCTGCCTGTCCTCATCGCTGATATTCTCCGAGGGGCATAGCGCAGAAGCTCCCTTTTTAAGCAGAAGAGGTGTGTTTGGCATAACCCTTACAACAGGGCATTTGCAGTCAAGAGCTGACTGAACAAAGCCGATTGAAATTCCTGCCGCAATTGAAACAAAGGTTTTGCTTTCACTAACAGCAGGCTTGATTGATTCAAGCACCTCTGCATAATTCTGAGGCTTAACGGCAAGAACGGTTATGTCGCTCTCCTGAACAACCTCAGCACCCGAGGAGCAGATTTTAACGCCCGAAGCTCTCATTATTTCACACTTATTCTCATCGGTGTCAAAAACGCTGATATAATCGGCTTTGCCATCATTCTGAGCCATTAGCCCCTTAATGATTGCAGTAGCCATATTTCCTGCACCGATAAAACCTATTTTTTTCATTAAATGACCTTCCTTAATTTTCAGATTCCGAAAGACGGTCTTACCTGACAGCTGAAATCAAAGCCTTTTTTGTTGTATTCTCCGTCACGCTTGTAGTCGGCATAGAAGAACACCTCTGCTTCATCAACTCGTCTGTAAAGCAAGCCCCAATAGCAAGAGCCTGCGGCGTGGTGATATTGCAGGAAATTATTAATAAAGCTTTGCTTGCTGACATTTTTAAGATCTCTTGAGCTGCTTGATACAGAAGCGTAGGATTTGTATATGTATCCTGTTACACCGTTTGACAGCTTGATTTTATACCAGCTTGAATTGTAGAGCTTGCCGTCAACAAAGGTAAATTTTGTGTCTTTCGACATACAAACCAGAACAGGATTGTCTGTACCTGCTCCGCTTCTGAGATTAACATCGCTTGCATTTACATATCCGCTTGCGCCTGCCTTGATGCTTCCTCCGCCTGAGGCTGTATTAAGCAGTACAGACTGCAAATCAGAATCGTTGTAAATTGCACTTGCTCCGACATTGTAGGTGAAGCAGACAAGTGAGTCAAACTGCTGTTGATTGAATTTAATTCCGTTATCAAGCAGAAATGAATTTGTCTTTGTTGTGTAACCGCCGCTGTTGACGGTCTGGCAAAGGTAAGCGTACGCTTCGTTTTTGGTCAGATTATTATAAAACTGCTCGTTTGTAAGCACTACCTTTCCGTAACCGAGAGTCGGGTCATAGGTTATGCTGTCTGCGGTAACGCTCGGCAGGAAGCCTTCGTAATTCGCAATAAGATTGATTACCTCGTCGCTTGCCCGTCTTTCAGCACAGACAGTTGTTGTTTTATCCGTTGATGATGTGACAAAAACCTCGCCCTCTCCGTTAACCGGAGTTGTAAGGAACTCATTTGAGGTCACAAACTTTGCATAAGCCTTTACCTTCCACTTTCCGGAAACGGAGAGCTTTTTGGCAGCCGACCATATGTAGGTGTCGCCATCCTTGACCTTATTAGTAGCATTGACTGTATAGGAAGTGCTTCCGTTTGAAACGACAAAGCGCAATGCGACTCTGTCGGTATCGGTAATAGCCTTAAAGGTCACAACTGAATCCTTTGGAGCGGAATTGGGAGAAGCGTAAACAAATCTGATATTATCTCTGCCGATTATCTTAATAAGGCAACTTGCCGCACCGCCTGAGGTGTAAGCAGTAATAGTAACATAGCCGTTTGCCTTGGTATCAACAACACCGTTGTTTACCGTAGCGATTGCGTCATTTGAGGATTTCCACTTAACGGAGCTTGTGTTTGACCTAAGAAGCACAGATTTTCCTCTCCTCATATTGTTGATTGAGGTCTGGGAAATATGCACCGAGCTTCCCGATTTTACTGTGATTGAACAGCTTGCCGACTTCGTGCCTGATACAGCCTTAATTGTTGCAGTACCGCTCTTTTTGGCAGTAACAACACCGTTTGAATCAACAGAAGCAACGGCTGAATTTGAACTGCTCCAGCTTACTGAGCTTACCCCTGTTGCCGTTATTGCAAACTTATTGCCGACATAGATTGTCTGGCTTGTGCTTGACAGCTTGATTGAGCCTGAGGGAGTTACAGGCGGATTGTCTGACGATGAGCTGCCCTTGGTTGCATACTGCTTGTGAATATAGCCCTTTTTGCCGTCAGAAAGCTGAATATAGTACCAATAAGAATTATATATATTCGTGTTGATAAATGTAAACTTCGTATTCTTTCTCATACAGGTCACAACCGAATAGCCTGTGCCTGCACCGCTGCGGAGATTTACATAATCATCATTAACATAGCCGGTAGTCTTGTCGGTTGGCTCTGTTGACGGCTGTTGAGCTGTTTTTGTGGCATAGTCCTTGTATATGTAGCCTGTCTTTGAGTTTGAGGTAAGCTTGATTTTATACCAGCTTGAATTGTAGAGCTTGCCGTCAACGAATGTGAATTTAGTGTTCTTCCTCATACAGGTTACAACAGAGTAGCTTGTTCCTGCACCGCTGCGAAGATTTACATAATCGTCATTTACATACCCCTCTGCATTTGCGTCTGTAGAAGGGGTTGACGGAGTTGACGAAACTGTTGCGTAATTCTTATGTATGTAGCCTGTCTTTGAGTTTGAGGTAAGCTTGATTTTATACCAGCTTGAATTGTAGAGCTTGCCGTCAACGAATGTGAATTTCGTATTCTTTCTCATACAGGTAACAACGGAATAGCTTGTTCCTGCACCGCTGCGAAGATTAACATAATCGTCATTTACATAGCCTGATGCACCTGCCGACGGAACGGTGTAGCTTGCTTGCAGTAATTTCGTTCCCACATGAGCGGAAAAATCGCTTTTCAGCGTTCCGACTGACTGCAATAAATCGTTTGAGTCATCAGAGGTCTGCTCTGTCTGTGGTGCTTCTGAAACAGTTTCTTCTGTGTTTTCAACAGCGTCTGCCGTTACTGCGCTTACCGCAGCCAGAAATACTGAGCCTAAAAGAGCAGCCGCAAGCACTACGCAGAGAACTCTGGTAATTATCTTTTGTTTCATAACATCACCCTGTTCCTTTTCAAAACTTCTTTCTAAACCGTTAATTAAAAGTCTGAGCCTTATCTATGCTGTCTGACTTTTTGCTTTGCATCTTATATAATTATATCACAAAAATTCTTTTTCGGCAATTTAGATTTATTTTTTACCGAAAAAATTTTTTCGTAGCTTAACAACATACTGACCGACAAAAACCGTTACTGCAAAGTCATAAATCGCAAAAAATATGTTACCTGCAACTAAAAACAGCCACGGAATATAAACCCCGAAAATCGTATATTCATCAGGTGATATTGAGAGAATGAACGATGCCGCAAAAAATGAACCGACAGCCGCCGCATTAAATACGGTGAATTTCAGAATATACTGAAACAGCCTGCTTTTCAGTTTCTTTTCTATTACACCCTTTAAAATCGGGTAATAGCCGAACAATGCTATAAAGTACAGCACCGCCTCCTTATCCCCTGCAAGAAACAGAGATAAAATCGACACAACTGCAAAAACACCGAGTCCCCATTTTATTCCGTATTCGATAACCACAGACGCAATGAAAATGCCTGCAAAGCAGGGAAAAGCATATGTTCCGACGGGAATAATTGAGGTCAGAAGCATAAGCACCAATCCAAGCGCCGCAATTATACTGCAAAAGGCAATTCTGAAGGTTGAGCTTTTTACACCGTTTTTCATAATCAGCACCCTGCCCTACAGCAATCGCACAAACAGTCTGCGCACATCATTCCGGCACAGATGTCACAGCAGGAACAGCCCATTCCTCCGTTCTGCATATTCGGCTGATTGTAGCCGCCGTAATTGTACGCACGCTGATTCTGCATATTATTCAGAGCCGCACGGTACTCGCTGTTGTTCGGGTCCATATTGCAGGCTGTTGTAAAGTTGTTGAACGCCTGCTCGCTCCAGCCTCTTCTGTAGGCGCACATTCCCTTAAGATAGAACCACTCGGCTGTGCGGTTGCCCATCGGAGTTGAATCAAGAATCTGCTCAGCCTGGTCAATCATATTGCGCTGAATATAAAGCCTGACATTGTAAAACTGCGAGTTTGAAGAGCCTTGATATGATGACGAGCCTGTTGAGCCTGTGCCCTTGCCCTTCTGGCGCATCTGATTTATCATATCGTATGCTTCATTGATTTCCTTCATCTTCTGCTCTGCAACATCTGCAAGAGGACTGTCTGTATAGTTGTCGGGATGATATTTTTTGGCAAGCTTTCTGTAAGCCGCCTTTATTTCCTCATCACTTGCTGTTTCGGATACTCCGAGTACTTCATATGGATTATTCATTATTACCTCCGTTTAATTTATCTGTTACTCTGTTCTGAACCGAGGGAAAGCCGAGCAATAACATATTGTCAAGAATCCCCCGAAAATCCTTTATATCAATCAAATTGTATGCGTCATACGCTCTGGCAAGCGATTGATTCAGGATTGCTGATATGCGCTCGCTGTCGTAATTTTCTTTATCAGAAATAAAAGGATTAAAGTTGTTGGATTTTTTATCCTTTTCAATATCATCAGCGGCGTCAATCAGATAAATCCACCGACCGAGATGATAGCCGAACTCATAAAAAACACGCTTGTCCGTTTCGTTTTCAGCCTCAAGAGCAAACAAGCCTGCGAGCATATAGGCTGTGGGGTGAGCTGATTTGTCAATCGAAGGGGGTTCGTCCTTTTCAGCCTCAGCCTGCATATTCATCATCTCTGCGGCAAGTTTGTCAATATCGGGATAACGGTTTGCCGCTTTCTTTCTCCAATGAGAAAAGAACGGAAGAATCAGCCTTGTAAGGAGTTTTCTGAAAAATTTGCCGTCAACGAGGTCGTCCCTCAGCTTGTAAAAAACCGAAATAACCGAAAAAGCCGAAGCCTTGCTGTAGCAATCACTTTCACATTTTGCAAATTTGCATTTTTTAAGCGGATTAAAGGTACAGTGTCCGTCCCTAAAGCCCGTGCAGCTTTTGCTGACAGACATAAGCAGCATTGCATAAAAGGTACAGTCGTAGCTCAGACTCAGTCGGGTGAGAAAAGAATAGTCCTTTCCCATCTGCTTGCATAAGCCGCAGTAAACAGACTTGTAAGCCTCATATTCCCTGACGAGCAGCTCACTTTTTTGAATCTGCAAATAACCAAACACAAATTTGCTCCTTATCGTATATATACTCATAATATATCATACTACATTCAGGCAAAAAATGCAATAAAAATGTAAATCTTGAAAAAATTTACAAATAATACTATAATATATCTGCAACGCTGAACAGCATATTCTAATATGAAAGAATTAAAAAATATGAATGCTTACGATTTTGACAAAACAATTTATGACGGCGACTCAACCGCTGATTTTTACTTTTTCTGTCTGAAAAGGCACAGGAGCATAATTCTGCTTGCGCCCTCGCTTTTTTGTGCGTTCTGCAAATTCTATATTTTTAAATGCGGCACAAAAACTGAATTTAAGGAAAAAATGTACCGCTTTCTTACTAAGTGTGATACTCAAAAAGATGTTGACGATTTCTGGGCAAAGCACTCCTGCAAAATCAAGAAATTCTACCTTCAACAGCAAAAGGAGGACGATGTTATTATTTCCGCTTCGCCTGAATTTTTGCTCTCTCCTATCTGCAAAAACCTTGGAATTAAGCATCTGATTGCTTCAAAGGTTGACTGTCACAGTGGAAAATACAGCGGTATTAACTGCCACGGCAAGGAAAAGGTGCGCAGATTTTACGAGAAATTCAAGGATTGTGAAATTGAAGAATTTTACTCCGACAGCAAAAGCGATACTCCTATGGCTGAGATTTCAAAAAAAGCCTTCCTTGTTGACGGAAATAAAATATACATTTGGAATTAAGTCGAGTGTCTCGACACGCAATTCGAGCAGACAGGTTGATATTGCAAAGCCTATTTTGCCCGACCGTTTTCGAGCAATTTCATTAAAGTAAATAAAATAAATGCGGCTGTCTGAGCTTCAGGACTAAGACAGTCGCATTTATTTATACTTATGCTAAATTACCGTTTGCAGGATTGTCAAGCACCTCGCCGCTTTCGGTGAAGCGTGAGCCGTGGCAGGAGCAGTCCCACGAATGCTCAGCACTGTTCCACTTCAAGGCACAGCCGAGATGAGGGCATCTTTTTTTGGATATTGTCAGAAGGTTTTTCGTCGCTTCAAATCCGTTAATAAAAATCTGCGGCTTAATTATACTTCTTGACGGGCTGAACACCTCTGCAAAATCATTTTTCTTTTCAAGAATAATATCTCTCAGAAGCATTGCCGCCAGCATTGACGAGGTCATTCCCCATTTATTGAAGCCGCTTGCGACATAAAAACCAGGTGTGTGCCTTGAATACTGACCGATATAAGGTATACCGTCAAGGCTCATACAATCCTGAGCCGCCCACGAAAATTTTTCCTTTGACTTCGGATAATAACGCTCTGCAAACAAACGCAGTTCATTCCAGCTGCCGCACGGATTTCCTGTTCTGCTTCCTGCTCCACCAAGTAAAAGAAGTTTGTCATAGCTTCTGAACGAAAGACCTTTTCTGTTTTCGTCAACATACATTCCGTCAAGCTGCTGAGCATTTTCAAGTCCGAGCATATAAGAGCGGTGCTGATAGAGCTTTAAAAAGTAGCTTCCGTGCTTATTTACAAACGGAAAATGCGTTGTTACAATCACCTTTTTGGCAAAAATTCTTCCGTTATCGGTAACAGCCGTATTGCCAATCATCTCTCTGACAAAGGTGTTTTCGTATATGTTAAGTCCGACTGCAACAGACTTAATAAACTTCATCGGATTGAACTGCGCCTGATTTTTAAAGCGAACTGCACCCACAGTAGCAAAAGGTAACGGAATCCGCTCACAAAGCTCTGCACTATATCCGATTT
>CALZCU010000021.1 GCA_945632055.1 uncultured Ruminococcus sp.
GGCAGCGGAATGAACGAGCTGCTGGACGAGCTGAAAAAGCAGTCAAGCGAGGGAGGACATTATTTTGACGACGACACCCTCACCGACCAGCCCGAAAGAGTAATAGTTTCGGAGATTATTCGTGAAAAG
This sequence comes from uncultured Ruminococcus sp., assembly GCA_945632055.1. Lineage (GTDB taxonomy): Bacteria > Bacillota > Clostridia > Oscillospirales > Acutalibacteraceae > Ruminococcoides. The sequence goes on from CALZCU010000021.1 coordinate 130, forward strand.
ATTTTAAGGCTCTGCGACAAGGAAATTCCCCACGGAACGGCTGTCGTAATCGAAAAGATGAAAACGAGGGAGAACGGAATCCTCGATATTGACGCAACAATTTTCTGTGAGAGAGATACTCACAAGCGAATCATAATAGGAAAAGGCGGAGAAATGCTGAAAAAAATCAGCACCTTCGCCCGCCAGGACATTGAAAACTTCTTTGACTGCAAGGTGTTTTTGCAGACTTGGGTAAAGGTCAAGGAGGATTGGCGCAACAGAGCGCAGATTTTGCAGAATTTCGGCTACGATGAGAAGAACTTCGACTGATAAAATGAAAATGTTTTTGAGTAAGGCGGTTCGATTTTAAGAAGACCGTTATTTATGAATTGTGTAGGGAACGACCCCTGTGTCGTTCCTAATGGCTTAAATATCGAGGTGAGATTTCATGCCTTTCTTTAGCAGAAAACCGCAACGCCTGAAAAATTATGATTATTCACAGAATAATGCGTATTTTCTCACTGTATGCACGCAAAATAAAAAGCATATTTTAGGCACTGTTTTACACGGTGAAATAATTTTAAGTGAGTTTGGCAAACAAGTTGATAATCGTATTTTGAACATCGAAAAAAAGTACCAAGTCAATATTGAAAATTATGTAATTATGCCTAATCATATCCACATATTACTTTTGCTTGACAGAATAGGAACGACACAGGGGTCGTTCCCTACGGTTTCTCGTATAATGCAGGAACTGAAATCTGTAACAACTTTAGACTACATTAATGGTGTTAAATCCGGTTTGTATGAACCGTTTGAAAACAAAATCTGGCAAAAATCATTTCACGACCACATTATCAGAAACAAAAATGATTATCTGAAAATCTGGGAATACATTGAAAACAATCCTATCAAATGGGATTTGGATTGTTACTATTGCTAATTTAATAATATCCATAATATACTTAATATAATACACCGCTGTCCGAAAATAATAATTTCGGAGGTGTTATTATGGATGACTGGTATATGTGGCAGGCGTTTTTTACAACGGGAAGCGTTCTTGACTATCTTCGCTACAAGAGTATTCAGTACGCAAAGGATACCGGTGCAGACACCGTTTTAAGGGAGGAAACCGATGAAATTCCGGACGGAAGGACTTATAATCAGGGAACAGAATATCGGTGAGCAGGATAAGCTCGTATTTGCCCTTACCAAATCAAACGGAGTTATAAAGGCGTTTGTCAGAGGTGCAAAGAATATTAAAAATCAGAAGTGCGCCTCAACCTCGCTGCTTTCATATTCCCGACTCACAATCTACAAGGGTCGGGACAGCTACATAATCGGAGACGCTCAGCCTATCCGCATTTTTTCAAAGCTGAGAAACGATGTTAAAAAAATGTGCCTTGCGCAGTATTTTTGCGAGCTTGCACTTACAATCTGTCCGAGGGAGCAGAAATCGGATGAGTTTCTCAGTCTTATTCTTAATTCCCTCTATCTGCTCGGCGAGGGCAAGCGGAGCGCAGAGCTGATTAAGCCCTGCTTTGAAATGCGGCTTGCAAGTATGGCTGGATATATGCCCGATTTGAGAATGTGCAGAGGTTGCGGAGAATACTGCCCCGAAAAAATGTTTTTTCTACCAAGGCTCGGAGTGCTTGAATGTGCAGACTGCCGAAATACGGACGGTGAAATGGCTATTGAGCTTAACCCGTCAGTGCTCACTGCTCTGCGCCACACCGTTTATGCAGACGACAGCAAGCTCTTTTCGTTTTCGCTTTCACCGCAGGGGCTTGAAACGCTTAACTGTGCAAGCGAAAGCTATTTGAAATACAGATTTGAAAAGGATTTTAAAACGCTGACATTTTACAAAATGATAAGTTAAGGATAAACTATGAACAGACATTACAAAACACTTGAACTTGATAAGATACTTGAAAGGCTTGCCGGAAAGACAAATCTTGACGATGCGAGGGAGATGGCTTTAAGGCTTGAGCCTCAGTTTGATTTGAAAAAGGTACAGCTTCTTTTAAAGCAGACCGATGACGCCGTTGTGCTGAGCGGAAAGTTCGGCGCACCGTCCTTCGGGGGAGCGGTCAACTGTGCAAATCCGCTGAGAAGAGCGCAGGCAGGAGGCTGTCTTTCAACATGCGAGCTGTTGAAAATCGCACAAACGCTGAGAATTATCCGCACCGTGAAGGAGTGGAAATCAAGGTGCGCAGGCACTGAAACCTCACTTGATGTCTATTTCAGCGGACTTGTTTCAAACAAGTTTTTAGAGGAAAAAATCACCTCGGCAATTATCAGTGAGGACGAAATTGCCGACAGCGCAAGCACTGCGCTTGCGGATATCCGCCGTAAAATTCGTACGGCTTCTTCAAAGGCGAGAGAGGTGCTCGATAAAATTATCCACAGCTCGACCTACATAAAATACCTTCAGGACGCTATCGTAACACAGCGTGACGGAAGGTATGTTGTGCCGGTCAGGAGTGAATGCAGAAATAATGTTCCCGGACTTGTTCACGATACCTCGTCAAGCGGAGCTACTGTGTTCATTGAGCCGATGGGAGTTGTTCAGGCGAACAACGATATAAAAATGCTCAAATCAAAGGAAGAGGAGGAAATCGAGCGAATCCTCTTTGAGCTTTCGGCAAATGCAGGCGATTTTGCCGACGCAATTATCAGAAGCTACAACAATCTTGCAACCCTTAATCTGATTTTTGCAAAGGCTGACCTTGCATATTCAATGAAGGCTTCAATGCCCGTTATGAACGACAGAGGTGTTGTCGACATCAAGCAGGCAAGGCATCCGCTGATAAATAAAGACAAGGTCGTGCCTGTTGATATCGTACTCGGCAAGTCCTTTGACACGCTTGTAATAACGGGACCGAATACGGGCGGTAAAACTGTTACGCTAAAAACGCTCGGCTTGCTCACGCTTATGGCTATGTGCGGACTTCTTGTGCCCTGCGCCGACAACAGCGAGCTTTCTGTTTTCAGAAGAGTGCTTGTTGATATCGGAGATGAGCAGAGCATTGAACAGTCGCTTTCTACATTTTCCGCTCATATGACAAACATTATTCAGATAATCAAGCTGGCAAATGCAGGCTCGCTCTGTCTTATTGATGAGCTGGGAGCAGGAACAGACCCTGTTGAGGGTGCGGCGCTTGCAATTTCAATTCTTGAAAAGCTGCGCACACGCCACGCAAAGATTGCTTCCACAACTCACTATGCTGAGCTTAAGGAATTTGCGCTCCGCACAGACGGAGTTGAAAACGGCTGTTGTGAATTTGATGTCGCAACGCTCAAGCCAACCTACAGACTTCTTATCGGCGTTCCGGGAAAGAGCAATGCGTTTGCAATTTCAAAAAGGCTCGGAATGGACGCTGAAATTGTCGACAGGGCGCAGGAGCTTGTTTCCTCGGAGAGCAGACAGTTTGAGGATGTTGTTGAAAAGCTCGAAAAACGCAGGCAGAGCCTTGAAAAACAGCTTGAAAACGCTAACCGACTTACTGCAAAGGCAAACACCGAAAAGCAGAAGGCTGAGAACGAAATGCTCAAAGCCAAAAAGGACGCAGAAAGAGAAATTGAACAGGCAAGGCAGGAGGCTCAGCGCATAATTTCAAAGACAAGGGCGCAGGCTGACGCACTTGTAGAGGAGCTTGAAAAGGCGAGAAAAGCCAAGGATATGAGCGCAGAGGCTCGATCAAAGCTCAAAAGGGATATTGACAAGATGGAAGCGCACGCAGACCCGATTCTTGCAAAGAAAACTCCAGATGAGGAGTATAAGCTTCCCCGTCCGTTAAAGGTCGGCGACAGCGTGTTGATTTATGATATTGACAAAAATGCAACAGTTCTTGCTCCGCCAAATAAAGAGGGACTTGTTCTTGTGCAGGCAGGAATAATCAAAACGAGAGTTGACATCAAAAACCTGAGGTTGTTAAAATCTCAGAACAAGCCTGCCGCAAGTCAGTTTCCTAGCAGGAGAAATGTGCCGAGCAGAATGGATGTGCGCCCCGAAACAGAGGTTGATGTCAGAGGTGAAACTGCATTTGACGCAATCAATATTGTCGACAAGGCAATTGACAACGCTGTGTTGTCGGGCATAACAAAAATTACGATTATTCACGGCAAGGGAACAGGAGTTCTGCGCCGTGAAATCAATCAGTATTTAAAATCAAACAAAGCGGTCAAGAGCCACCGCCTCGGTGTTTTCGGCGAGGGTGAGGACGGTGTAACGATTGCAGAACTGAAATAAAAGAGTACACTTGAAACAAACTTTCACAATCTCGTAGGGGCGGATATTATCCGACCGTCGGTGTACCATAGATGAAGTTTGAACAGAAAGGAGAAATTTATGAAAAAGCAATACCTTGATTCGGGAAAAATCGTGGGAACACACGGCATTAAGGGCGAAGTGAGAATAGAGCCTTGGTGCGATTCTCCCGAGTTTCTGTGCGCCTTTAAAAAGCTGTATCTTGACGAAAACGGACAAAGCTTTATTGAGGTGAAATCCCGTCCTCACAAAAATATCGCCCTTGCAAAAATCAAGGGCGTTGACACAATTGAAGATGCCGAAGGGTACAGAGGAAAAATCGTCTACATAAACCGCAATGACATTGTGCTTGACGAGGGAGTAAACTTTGTGCAGGATTTAATAGGGCTTGAGGTAAAGGACAGCGACAGCGGCAAAATCTACGGCAAAATTACCGATGTTCTCCGTACAGGTGCAAACGATGTTTATGAGATTACCGACAGCGACAACAAAAAATACCTCGCTCCGGTAATTGACGAGGTCGTAGTGAGCATTGACATTGACGGCGGCTTTGTGCTTATTTGCCCGATGAAAGGAATATTTGACGATGAGGATTGACATAATAACCTTATTCCCCGAAATGTTTGAGCCTGTCTTAAATGAGAGCATAATCGGCAGAGCGCAGAAAAGCGGCGCAATTGAGATTGTCTGCCACCAGCTCCGTGACTATGCCTTTGACAAGCACAGGAGAGTTGACGATACTCCCTACGGCGGAGGAATGGGTATGCTTATGAAAGCCGAGCCGATTGCGCTGTGCTTTGAGGACATTTGCACTCAGACAGGCAAAAAGCCGCATTTTGTCTATATGTCACCGCAGGGAAAAACGCTCACTCAGAAACGGCTCAGAGAGCTTGCAGATGTTGAAAATATCTGTATCCTCTGCGGTCATTATGAGGGCGTTGACCAAAGACTTCTTGATACCTTTGTTGACGAGGAGATTTCAATCGGCGACTATGTGTTGACAGGCGGCGAGCTTCCTGCAATGGTTTTTGCAGACGCACTTGCAAGAATGGTGCCGGGAGTGCTTTCAAACAACGAGTGCTTTACAGAAGAGAGCCATTTCAGCGGACTGCTTGAATATCCGCAGTACACCAAGCCGTCCGAGTGGAGAGGGCTTGAGGTTCCCGAGGTGCTTTTGAGCGGACACCACGCAAATATCGAGAAGTGGCGGAGGGAAAAAAGCCTTGAGGTAACACAGAAAAAGCGACCTGATTTACTAAATGACAACTGATATTCGGCATTTATGTATGAAAAATTTATTAAAATACTGTAAAAATGCACAATAAACGATTTATATTTTTGTTCACAGGTGCATATTAATACGAAATTAATTTATTGTATTGACCTTGCCTGTAAAAAAGATTATAATGTTTATAAATTAAGCCGATTTGGCTTTTTGTTTTAAATTCTAATATGGCAGAGAGGGTTTTCAAAATGTATGTTAAGGAAGTTTTAGTGCAGAACAAGGCCGGATTACACGCTCGCCCGGCAACCTTCTTTATCCAGAAGGCTAATGAGTACAAGTCAACTATCTGGGTAGAAAAGGAAGAACGCCGTGTTAACGCAAAGAGTCTTCTCGGCGTACTGTCACTCGGTATTATCGGCGGAACAACAATCAAGATTATCGCTGACGGTTCAGACGAAACCGACGCAGTTGAAGGTCTTGTTGAGCTTGTTGATTCAGGCTTCTCCGAATAAAAGAGGCAACACCTCACAGCATATTCAAAATATATTTTTGGGCGGAGTTATCCGCCCTTTTTACATTGTTGAAAGATGGTTTGACTGCGGTGGCACACCATTTTATACCTTATAGCAAGATGCTTGTAAACGGTCGGGAAAATAAGGATTGATAACATCAACCTGCCTGCCCGAATTGACTGCGGTGGCACACCATTTTATACCTTATAGCAAGATGTTTGTAAACGGTCGGGAAAATAAGGATTGATAACATCAACCTGCCTGCCCGAATTGACTGCGGTGGCACACCGCTGGAGGTGAAGATTTGAATCCAAAAATGCAGGAGCTTCGCAAAAAGGCGATGGCTCTTCCTCTTTTGCCGGGAGTTTATATTATGCACGGCAAAAACGGTGAAATTATATATATAGGCAAGGCGAAGGCGCTGAAAAACAGGGTGAGCCAATACTTCGGCTCTCAGAACAACCACGCTGAAAAGGTGCGCCGAATGGTTGACAATGTTGAGGAATTTGAGTACATTATCACCGACAGCGAGTTTGAGGCTCTTATCCTTGAATGCAGTCTTATCAAACAGCACACTCCGAAGTACAACATCCTGCTAAAGGACGATAAGGGCTACAGCTATATCAGAGTAGGCTCGGGCGATTGGGGTAAGCTGTCATATGTACTGCAAAAAAAGGACGACGGAGCGCAGTATATCGGGCCGTACAAGAGCAGCTTTTATGTTAAAAGTGCAGTCGAGGAGGCTAATAAGATTTTTATGCTCCCAACCTGCAACAGGAGCTTTCCACAGGATTTCCGCAAGGGCAGACCTTGCCTGAATTACCACATCAAGCAGTGTATGGCGCCCTGCACAGGAAAGGTAAAGCTGAAGGATTACAGAGAAAGCCTTGAGCAGGCTCTCGACTTTCTGAAGGGTGGCTCGTCAAACTCAATTAAACAGCTTACTGCACAGATGGAGGAGGCTGCCGAAAATCTTGAATTTGAAAGAGCGGCACGAATCCGTGACAAAATCAATGCCGTTAAAAAAATGGGCGAAAAGCAAAAAGTCGTTGCAAATAAGGTGCTTGATGAAGATGTAATTGCGAGCTTTTCAGACGACGGAAAAATCTGCTTTCACATTTTCCGCTTTGAGGGAGGCAGACTATTTGACAGAGAGAGCTTTATATTCGACAGCGGCGACACCGAGAGCGAGTACGAGGAGTTTCTGCTCAGCTACTATACTCTCAGAAACGATATTCCGAAAAATATTGCCCTTGACAGCAGCTTTGACGGCATAGACGCTGTTGCTCAGTGGCTTTCCGAAAAAAGAGGGAGCAAGGTTAATATTGCTGTTCCTCAGAGGGGAGAGCAGGCTCAGCTTGTGTCGATGTGCCGTTCCAATGCCGCCGAAGCGCTTGCGCAGAAAAAGGGCGCAACGGTGCGTGAATACAGTGTGCTTGAGGAGCTTAAAGAAACGCTCGGACTTAATAAGCTACCCGAATATATTGAATCGTACGATATTTCAAACCTTGCAGGTACTGAAAATGTAGCAGGAATGATTGTCTATAAGAACGGCAAGCCTTTAAAATCTGCCTACAGGAAGTTCAAAATCAAGGGCTTTGAGGGGCAGGACGACTACGCTTCAATGGCAGAGGTTATTTCCAGACGCTTTGATGAATACTATAAAGCAGAGGATAAAAGCGAGGGCTTCGGCAGACTTCCCGATTTAATTCTGCTCGACGGCGGAAAAGGTCAGGTTGCGGCTGTTAAGCAGGTGCTTGAAAAAATGAATATTGATGTTCCCTTGTTCGGTATGGTCAAGGACGATAAGCACCGCACAAGGGCTGTAACGGGTGACGGAGGAGAGATTGCAGTCAGCTCAAAGCGAGCCTTGTTTACCTTTCTGAGCAAGCTTCAGGACGAGGTGCATCGCTTTGCAATCGGCTATCACCACGCAAGAAGAAGCAAAAATACCTTTAAAAGCTCGCTCACGAATATTGACGGTGTGGGCGAAGTCAGAGCAAGGTCGCTTTTAAAATATTTCCGAACCGTTGAAAACATTTCAAAGGCTGATTTGCAGGAGCTTGAAAGTGCCCCGAAGATGACAAAGGACTGTGCGCTTGCAGTTTACCGATATTTTCACGCAGAGGAAAACGGTGCGGAAGAAAAAGAAGAAAAATAAAATATTATATTGTTGTAAAAAGAGCCATACTGTGGTATAATATTATGAAAGAAAAATCAATAGCAAAGGAATAGTGCTATGCGTGTAATAACAGGCTCGGCAAGGGGCAGACGACTCGAAACTCTTGAGGGCGAGGATGTCAGACCTACCACCGACAGAATAAAGGAAGCCGTTTTTTCGATTATCCAGTTTGAAACCGAGGGCAGAGCGTTTCTTGACCTTTTTGCAGGCTCGGGACAAATGGGGATTGAAGCACTCAGCAGAGGTGCAAAAGCGGCTTATTTTGTGGATAATTCAAAAAAATCTCTTGATACGGTCAAGCGAAATCTAAAGACGACAAGGCTTGAGCAGGGTGCAAAGGTGTTCGCAATGGACTATCAGAGCTTTCTTGCAATGAACGGTGAACGCTTTGATATTGCCTTTCTTGACCCGCCCTACAAGACGGGAGTGCTTCAGAAGGCGCTGGAGCTTGTGCCTGAGCATATGAACGAAACAGGCGTTATTATCACAGAAAATCCGCTTGACGAAGAAATTTTGTCGAATTACGGCAATTTTGTACTTGACAGACAGTATCGCTATGGTAAAATAAAAATAAGTACATTCAG
>CALZCU010000022.1 GCA_945632055.1 uncultured Ruminococcus sp.
AAAGCCGAGAGGTGATGTATCTGCATCTTGGACAGGATACTGTGGTTACGACCGAGAGTATCGTTGCGATGTTTGATATTGACGCCTGCACCGTTTCCAAAAAAACGAGGGATTTTCTGGCGAATGCAGAGAAAAACGGCAGGGTAATTAATGTTTCCTTTGAACTGCCGAGGTCATTTGTAGTTTGTGAAAAAAACGGAGAAACGACCGTATTCATATCTCAGCTTTCAACAAAAACCCTGCTGAACAGACAGTGTAATAAGAAGAGAATTGAAGGCTGAAAATTTTAAAATTAAAAGAGGGAGCATTATGAAAAATAAAAAATGTCCGTATTGTTCAAGGCGGATTTCATATATTTCTGCCTTTTCAAGCAGAAGAAAAGCCGAATACATCTGCGACAGGTGCGGAAGGGAAAGCAAGGTTGTAATCAACCGTAAGGTTATTCTTGCCTTTACCGCCTGTGCGCTGATTTCAATTGCAATAATGATTGTTTGGATTGTCGCAGGACTTGCCCACAATCCTCTCGGAATTTTGCTTGTTGCCGTTCCGCTTATTGTTTTTACGGTAATTTCACCGAGCTTTGTAAATTTTGCTCCGCTTAAAAAGTACAAAAAATCTATGGAGGCAAGAAAGGCAGGAATTGAGTATTCCGACAATCTTGTGACCTCTGAGCTTGACGAAGCCGATTCTTCCTTCGGCGGATTTTCCGACACAGGCTCAGGCTTTAAAATTAACTCCGATGTGTTCAACACAATCAGAGCAGAGCGCAATGCCGCAAGAGAAAAGTTGCAGAACGGTGAAGACATTTCAAGCTCGTCCGAGCTTAACACTCCTGCAAATACCAAAAAAACAGCGCAGTTTGTTCCTGTGATAAAAAATGTCAGTACAAACGGTTCATCGGCTGACGCACCTCTCAGAAAGCTCCATTCTGAGGGAACACATCAGGTGTCAAGAACCCGTCACTACATTCCCGAAGCCGAGGAAAGCGAAGCAAAAAGGTCTGAGGGGAACAGATATTCCGCAAACAGAAAGTTTTGATAGATATGTTTAAATTACCTGTTTGTCCCCACTGTAAAACCGTCTACAGATACGGAGATGTCAAAAGGGAAATGCGAAAAAAGAAATGCGTTTGCTACCACTGCAAGGGGCAGTTTCGGGCGGTTAAGAAAAAAATTTTATTTTTATTTTTAATAATTGCATTAATTACTGCAATTTTTGATGTTTTAGAGCTATATATGATGAAAGGTGCGAGCTTTGTCGGCTTGATGATAACAAATGTGACTGCACTTACGGTCGGATTTTTTCTGATACCGTTCTTCGTCAGCTTCAAGAAGAAGTGAGATTTACAATTAACAATTTATAATTAACAATTGCGGTCGGGCAGACAGCTCGGATATATTAAATAAAACGGTTGCCCGAAGGTATTTATATTTACTTCACCTATTCGTAGGGAAAAGTCAAGACTGTATCTTACACTGTGAAAAACAACTTTATTTATAACCTAATCACAGCGAACAATATTTAGCTATGCACACGCATTATTACAAATTCGGAGCGAAGCGACCCTCAATTTTTAATTTTTAATTTTTAATTTTTAATTGATTTAGTTTGAGCAAAGAAGTTATGATAATATCGGGTTTTCTGCTCGTATTTAGTGTAGATTACACGAAACCGTATGGGAGGTATAAATTTTGGAAAACAAAAACAATGAAATCTATGAGATAAACGAGCTAATTGAAAAATTACAGAATAATGAGGTCGAGTCCGATACGGAAATGACTAAGGTTGAGCAGGAATACGGCGCAGATGAAATTCAGGTACTCGAAGGTCTTGAAGCCGTAAGAAAGCGTCCCGGTATGTATATTGGCTCAACAGGACCGAGAGGACTTCACCACCTTGTTTACGAGATTGTCGACAACTCAATTGACGAAGCCCTTGCAGGCTACTGCACAAAAATTGATGTTGTAATCGAAAAGGACGACATCATCAGGGTAACCGACAACGGACGAGGAATTCCCGTAGGCGTAAACAGCAAAACAGGACTTCCTGCCGTAACCGTTGTTTTCACCGTCCTCCACGCAGGCGGAAAGTTCGGCGGCGGCGGATACAAGGTTTCGGGCGGTCTGCACGGAGTTGGTGCATCTGTTGTAAACGCTCTTTCCGAGTGGCTCGAGGTCAAGGTTTGCGACGGTGAGGACATATATTTCCAGAGGTATGAAAGAGGAAAAATCGTAACCGAGTTACAAAAAATAGGCAAATCCGATGTAAAGGGTACAGAGGTACGCTTCAAGGCTGACCCCGAAATGTTCAAGGAAACCACCGTATACGAATATGCGGTGCTTGAAAGAAGGCTCAGAGAGCAGGCATTCCTCAACGCAGGAGTGCATATTGAGCTTCGTGACGAGAGGGATTCCGAAAACATAATCAAGAAAAACTTTGTCTACGAGGGCGGAATCAAGAGCTTTGTTGAGTATATTCACAAAAAACGCTCGCTTGAGGTTATCCACCCCGATGTAATCTACTTTTCGTCAAAAAATGACGATGATACAATAGCTGTTGAAATTGCAATGCAGTACAACGAAAGCTACAACGAAAATCTCCTCACCTTTGCGAACAACATTCACACCACAGATGGCGGTACGCACGAGGAAGGCTTCAAGCGTGCGCTGACCTATGTTATGAACGATTACGCACGAAAGTTCGGTAAGCTGAAGGACAACGACAAAAACCTCAGCGGTGAAGATGTGCGTGAGGGACTGACTGCAATAATCAGCGTAAAGCTGAAGGAAGCGCAGTTTGAGGGACAGACCAAGACGAAGCTCGGCAACACCGAGGTAAGGACTATGGTCGACAAGCTGTTAAAGGAAAAGCTGTCGGTATATTTAGAGGAAAATCCAGCCGTTGCAAAAGCAATTTTTGAAAAATCGCTTGCTTCCGCAAGGGCGAGAGAGGCGGCAAGAAAGGCAAGGGAGAATGTAAGAAGAAAGTCGGCTCTTGAGTCGGCACAGCTCCCCGGCAAGCTTGCAGACTGCCAGTCAAGGGACAGCAGTGAAACCGAGATATTTATAGTCGAGGGTGACTCGGCAGGCGGCTCTGCAAAGGGCGGCCGTGACAGAAGGATTCAGGCAATCCTGCCGCTTTGGGGAAAGATGCTCAATGTTGAAAAGGCGAGGATTGACAAGGTTTACGGAAACGACAAGCTGATGCCTGTAATCACAGCGCTGGGAACAGGTATAGGCGATGAATTTGACATAAGCAAGCTCAGATACGACAAGGTAATTATTATGGCAGATGCCGATGTCGACGGCTCGCACATCAGAACACTGCTTTTGACATTTTTCTTCAGATTTATGCGTCCTCTGATTGAGGAAGGCCATGTCTATATCGCACAGCCGCCGCTCTACAGAATCACGAAGAACAAGGAGCATAGATACGCATATTCCGACCTGGAGAGAGATCAGATTTTGTCGCAGATTGAGGGCAAAACGGAAATCCAGCGATACAAGGGTCTTGGTGAAATGGACTCCGAACAGCTCTGGGAAACAACAATGAATCCCGACACAAGGCTTATGCTCAGAGTTGAAATGAGCGACGCAGAGGCGGCAGACGAAACCTTTACGATTTTAATGGGCGACAAGGTTGAGCCGAGAAGAGAGTTCATCGAGCAGAACGCAAAATATGTTCAGAACCTCGATATATAGTCGAGTGATGAGTATTAAAAACTGAGTAGGGAATGGTACGGCAGTCGCCAAAAAACTCTCAATCCCCTTATGTAGGGAACGACCCCTGTGTCGTTCCTAAATAAGTTAGATGTATTTCAGTTAGGAACGACACAGGGGTCGTTCCCTACGAAGTTTTTTAGTCGTGAAAACGCAATATAAATACAGTCGGGCAACCGTTATATTTTTCAAAAACGACCTGTCTGCACGACCGCAATTGTTAATTGTAATTTGTTAATTGTTAATTAAAAATAAATAAAGGGGTGTGAATATGCATTCAAGGACGAAAATCACTGTTCGCTATGCTGAAACCGACTGTATGGGAATTGCTCATCACTCAAATTTTCCCGTATGGTACGAGGTCGGCAGAACGGATTTTATAAAATTATTCGGTACGACCTATTCGGAAATGGAAAAATCAGGAGTTATGACTCCCCTGCGCAACCTCAATTGCCATTTCAAGCTCCCTGCAAAATACGAGGACGAGCTTATTATCCGCACCTGGTGCACCGCAATTTCAGCGGCAAGAATTGAATTTTCCTACACCGTCAAGCGCATTGAGCCTGACGGAAGTGAAACCGAGCTTGGATATGGCTCGACCGAACACGGAATTGTTGACTCAAAAACCTTTCGTCCGTGCAGTATAAGAAAAAGACTCCCCGAGCTTTACGAGAAAATCAACAATAACATCAAGCAGTTTTAATTATAGCTTCGCACCAATTTCATAATAATGCTTGTTGTTGTTAAGTGTATATATGATGATCTCCGTAACAATTCGTAGGGACACGGCGTGCCGTGTCCGGCAGTGAACCACTACGGTTAATTTAAGCAGACAGGTAAATGTAAAAATACCCTTGTTGGTACACGGCGAGTGTCCGACAATGTAACGCAAAGCATAAACATACGGCATATGACTGAACAAAAACGAAAGCAAATCCGCTTAAAAGAATACGATTATTCCGACAACGGAGCATATTTTATTACAATGTGTTCGCATAATAAAAACTGCATTTTTGGTTTTATTAAGGACGGCGAAATGCATTATAATAATTTTGGAAGAATTGCAGAGGAGGAAATCCTGCAAACAAATTTACTCCGTGAAAAAAGTGGAATAAAAATAACAAAATATGTAGTAATGCCAAACCACATACATTTATTAATTGAAATAATAAATAACTTTGAAAATCAGGAGAGAAGAAACGGATTTTCAAAAATAATTCCGCAATCAATATCATCTGTTATCGGTGCTTACAAGTCATCAGTAACCAAGAGAATAAGGCAGGCAGAAGGACACGGCACGCCGTGTCCCTACGAAAACTCTGAGAAACCTGTGATATGGCAGTCAAGATTTTATGACCATATAATAAGAAATCAGGCAGATTATGAAAGAATATGGAATTACATTGATACTAATCCATTAAGATGGGAATTAGATAAATATTATGCATTTTAATAAAAATCAAAATCTCGGCTAAGAGAGGTAAAAATATGGATAATGAACAATTAAGTCAGGCAAAAATTATTGATGTTGACCTGCAAAATGAGATGCGCAAGAGCTTTCTTGACTACTCAATGAGCGTCATTGTTGCCCGTGCGCTTCCCGATGTCCGTGACGGTCTTAAGCCCGTTCACAGGCGTATTCTTTACACGATGTACGAAAAAGGTCTTGAACCGTCAAAGCCGTACCACAAGTGCGCCGACACCGTCGGCTCTGTGCTGGGTGCTTACCACCCCCACGGCGACGCATCTGTTTATGACGCTCTTGTCCGTCTTGCTCAGGACTTTTCTATGAGATATATGCTCGTTGACGGTCACGGCAACTTCGGCTCGGTTGACGGCGACCCGCCTGCTGCTTACCGTTACACCGAAGCGAGAATGAGCAAAATCTCGCTCGATATGCTCACCGACATTGAAAAGGAAACTGTTGATTTCATACCAAACTACGACGACCGACTCAAAGAGCCTGTTGTGCTTCCGAGCCGTTTTCCGAATCTTCTTGTGAACGGCTCAAGCGGTATCGCAGTAGGTATGGCTACGAACATTCCTCCTCACAATCTCGGCGAAACAATTGACGCCGTTTGTATGCTCATCGACAATCCCGACGCTGAGATTGCCGATTTGATGGAGTGCATACCCGGTCCCGACTTCCCGACAGGCGGCATAATTATGGGCAGAAGCGGAATCAGAGCCGCCTATGCAACAGGCAAGGGCAAAATTATTGTCCGTGCAAAGACAGAAATTGTCGAAGCCAAGAACGGCAGATTCAAGATTATCGTTACCGAGCTTCCGTATCAGGTCAACAAGGCAAGGCTGATTAAATATATCGCAGACCTTGTAAAGGACAAGAAAATTGAGGGTATTTCAAATATTGAGGACCACTCCGACCGAAACGGAATGCACATTGAAATTGACATAAAGCGTGACGCTTCTCCGCAGGTTGTGCTCAATCAGCTCTTCTCGTTCACTCAGCTTCAGGTGACCTTCGGCGCAATTATGCTTGCAATCGTTGACGGTGAGCCGAAAATTCTCTCGCTCAAAGAGATGCTTCAGTGCTATATTGAGTTTCAGGAGAGCGTAATCCACCGCAGAACAGAGTTTGATTTGAAAAAGGCTCAGGACAGAGCGCATATTCTTGAGGGCTTGAAAATTGCAATCGACTTTATTGACGAGGTAATTGCAATCATCAGAAAGAGCAAGGATCAGCCGTCTGCAAGAGCGGCTCTTATGGAGAGGTTCAGCCTTGACGAGGTGCAGGCGCAGGCTATCGTTCAGATGAGATTAGGTCAGCTCACCAATATGGAAAGGGCAAAAATTGAGGACGAAATTGCGGCTCTCCAAGCAAAAATCAAGGAATATCTTGAAATCCTCGGCAGTGAAACAAGAAAGCTCGAAATTGTCAAGGAGGAGCTTACCGCAATCAGAAATAAATACGCAGACCCCAGACGCACAGAGATTTGTGCAGTCAGCGGCGAGGTTGACATTGAGGACCTGATTCCGCAGGAGGAGTGTGTTCTCACGCTCACTCAGTTCGGCTATGTAAAGAGGCTTGCCGTTGACACCTACAAAATCCAGCGCAGAGGCGGCAGAGGTGTTTCGGGAATGTCACGGCGTGAGGAAGATGTCGCAACGGAGATGTTCATCATCAACTCTCACGATTATGTGCTGTTCTTCACCGACAAGGGCAGGGTTTACAGGCTGAAATGCTACGAGGTTCCCGAAGGCTCAAGGCAGTCAAAGGGAATCAATATTGCAAACATTCTTCCGCTTGCGCCCGATGAAAAGGTAACCTCAATGATAAGAGTGCCTGAGTTTGACGAGGAAAAGTACCTCATTATGGTCACAAGGCAGGGTGTTATCAAGAGAATTGAGCTTAATGCCTACAACACAGCAAGAAAGGGCGGCTTGATTGCGCTTGAGCTTAACGAGGGTGATGAGCTTGCTTGGGTGAGAATGACAGACGGTAAACAGCAGGTTATCGTTGCAACCAAAAAGGGAGCGGCTATCCGCTTTAACGAAACCGATGTGCGCCCGATGGGCAGACTTGCAAAGGGCGTAAAGGCTATTGCGCTCAAGGACGGCGACAGCGTTGTCGGAATGAGCGTTGTGCGTGAGGGAGGTCTTGTGCTGACCGTTTCCGAAACAGGCTACGGCAGACTTTCAAGCCCCGATGATTACCGAATCCAGAGCAGGGGCGGCAAGGGACTTATCAATTACCACACCGAAAAATTCGGCGATGTTGCCGCAATCAAGGTTGTTGACCTTGAGGACGATATAATCATAATTTCGCAGGACGGCATAATTATCAGAATTGCCGCCGAGTCAATCAGACTTTGCTCCCGTCCGTCAAAGGGCGTAACCGTTATGAAGGTTAATGAGGGCGACAGGGTTGTGACAATTGCCCGTGCGCCGCACGAGGAAGAGGAAGAAGTTAATAATTGATAATTAACAATTAATGGTCGCTTCGCTCCGAATTTGTAATAGTGCGTATATTTTGGAGGTGTTTGTTTGTTGTGGTTTGATTTATTTGTATTAGCTTGGATTTACAAGGTAAGGAACGATACGGCAGTCACCAAAATTCCAATCCCCTTTGTAGGGAAAGACCCCTGTGTCGTTCCTAACTGACATACATCTAACATATATAGGAACGACACAGGGGTCGTTCCCTACGAAGTTATTTTTAAGTCAGGTTACCGCAATATAAATACAGTCGGGATACCGTTGTTTTTTCTATTGCCGAGCTGTCTGCACGACTGCAATTGTTAATTGTAATTTGTAAATTGTAAATTGAAAAAGTCTATCGTCAGAGGTGAAAAATGAAAAAGCTCTTCGTTTTGATACTTGTCTGCACAGCGGTGCTTATGAGCGCCTGCGGCAACGAAAAACAGCCGATTACGGTCAGCGAGCCTGAGCGGATTGCGACAGGTGATGAGATTTACTCGGCGAAAAACGAAAATGCTGTTGAGGAAAGCGAAAATGTAAACGGAATGAGGTTTACGCTCACGCTTGAACAGTTCACCGAAAAATACAACGAAATCGCGCGAAAAACGGACGGAGTTTTAGCCTTTGACGGTCACAAGTGGAAGACAAAGGGCGATATCAAACACGACTCAAACGGCGTTGAATATCAGTATTATTACTTTGACGACAGCGAAACAAATCTTACGGCTACGGTCGAAAAGGAGTCGGGAAAGCTCTTGAATGCCGGGTGCGGAACGACAATGTCGAATTTCGTTGCGCAGGACGGAAGCACCAACAACAGCGACGCAATTCTCAAAAAAGCCGCAGTTATGGCAACGGCAGTGTGTCAGTTTCCGACCGAAAGCCTTGATGTAATTCAGGACATTTCTACCGCACAACCTTTGAAAATAACAATTCACTGTGGTATCAGGGATTTATATTTTCGCTGAGTACGCAGGAAAACAGCAAGGACAGCGAAAAAAGTGTAATGCTCCTCAGAGTTTTCCCCGTCAAAGATGAAAAGAAGGACGATTGGCAAATCACCGATTACGAGTCGCAGAAAATCTAAAAAAGTCGAGGTACTCGACTTTTAATTGACAATTAAAAATTAAAAATTG
>CALZCU010000023.1 GCA_945632055.1 uncultured Ruminococcus sp.
TTGTCACTTCGTGACATTTCCCCTAACAGGGGAATTTCCTCAAGGGAAGGCTTGGATAAATCATAAATGTTGACTATTTCTTATTCTATATTTCTGTTTTTCAACAGTCTAAAGCCACCGGCAGAAATGTCGGTGGCTTGTTTTAGCTTTCAAACAATGAAATACCGTATTCATATCTCAAAATTAGAATTTTCGGTATTGCCTTAAATCAGTTCTCCTATTTTATATTCTGTGCCGGAGCCTGCAATATACTTCTGAATTTCTGTAGCGTCCTTGATGTTAATCGTACCGTCGCCGTTTGTATCAGCTGCCTTGCGCTCTGCTTCGGACAATGTCAAATCATTTGCGGTTGCCTTCTGAATAAATGTTACATCCTTAATGTCAACCTTTGAATCTCCGTTTGCATCGCCCAATATAACCTTTATTTCAGGCTGACCGATTCCAACAAACTCAAAGCCGTTGTCAACTGCATATCTTTCAGCCTCTGAGCCTTTTACACCGTAAATTGTGAAGCCGTCAATCTTAACATTATCTTCATCATCATAATAGTATTCGTAACCAAATGCGCCTGTTTCGATTCTTACTACGCTGTCGGGTATTTCAACGCTTTTAAGACCGTCACAGCCTTCAAAAGCATATTTTCCTATAAGTTCGACACTATCGGGGATAATAACCTCGCCAAGGTTAATGCACCAATGAAAAGCACATTCTGCAATTGCCTTTGTTCCGTCTTTTATAACAACAGAAGCGTTTTCAGGCATTTCTCCAAAATATTGATATGCAACCTTGCCTACATAAATAACACCGTCCGGCTGGTTATTATACCACGCTGTGTCATTAAAAGCATATTCGCCGACTCTGATTACACTGTCGGGAACCGAGATATTTTCAAGATCTACACAGCCTGTAAAAGCACCCTCCTCAATGGTTATAACACCGTCGGGAATAGTGTATGATGTGCCTTTTGCGTTCGGATATGCAACAAGAGTATCGCCGTCTTTATTATACAGCACACCGTCTATTGATGAGTAAACAGTATTGCTGTTGTCCACTTCAATTGCTTCAAGGGCTGTGCAATCATTGAATACATAATAATCTACATATTTAACATTCTTCGGAATACTGATTTTTGTAAGGCTTTCGCAACCGCAGAACGCAAACGCACTGATTTCCCTAACACTGTCGGACATCACCACATTTGAAAGACTTGTGCAGTATTCAAACGCATAGTAGCCTATTGTCGTCACATCATTTCCGATTATTACTTCTTCAAGATCATAGCAGCAATAGAAAGCATCGTATTCGATTGTTGTTACACCGCTCGGAATTGTGTATGATGTAGCCTTGCCGTTTGGATATGTCAAAATTGTGTCGGCTGATTTATTAAACAGCACGCCGTCTATTGATGAATATTCCTCATTATTGCTGTCAACATTAATGCTTTTAAGGCTTGCGCAATCATAAAATGCTTGAGCTGATATATATGTAACGCTGTCAGGAATATTCACGCTCTCAAGATTTACGCAGTAATCAAAAGCAGAGTAATTGATTACTGTAACGCTGTCGGGAATTGTTACGCTCACTATGCTGTCATTGTCGTAAAACGCATCATAGCCTATACTTGTAACCTTTTTTTCAAAAAATTCGCTCGGAATAACAAGGTTGCTCTCCGTTCCGCTGTACTCAGTAATCTCCCAGGTACCATCATAGAGCAATTCGCCCTTAAACCCGTCACTTGTCGCAAAGCCTTCCGATGAGCTTTCTTCGGGAGGAGTGTCTGCAATCTGATCCTCGGCAGCATATGATGTTATCGGAACAGCAAAAAACACACCGATAATCATCAATATTGAAATAGTCACACTGAGTAGTTTATGAATTTTTTTCATTGAATATTTCTCCTTAGCTTAATTTTTTTGTCTATCCGCCTTTATTTTACATCTTTTGCACAATCTTTGCAATATAAAATAATCTTTTTAATGCGTTTTATTATTCTGACATTTTTTGAAATATGTATTGATTTTCGGCATAAAATGGTGTATTATGACCTTGTATGATATTTACGGGGAATAGGCTTTGTTCCCCGTAAATTTTGTTGTGAGAGAGGATAGTTATGAAAATTGTAGTTGTAGGATGCGGCAAGGTTGGCACATCCATTGCAACGGAGCTTAACTCCGAAGGACACGAAATTGCTGTTGTAGATATTAAACACGACGCTGTTACCCGATTATCCGAGTCAATCGATGTAATGGGAATTGAGGGAAACGGTGCAACCTATGAGGTGCTTGTTGAGGCAGGCGCACAGACAGCCGATCTCGTTATTGCCGCTGCGGCAAGGGACGAAATCAACCTTTACACCTGCCTTATGGCTAAAGCCGCAGGCACACCGCACACAATAGCAAGAGTCAGAAACCCTGAATACACAAAGGATTTGTACAGAGTAAAGGATCAGCTCGGTCTTTCTATGGCTATAAACCCCGAGCTTACAGCCGCCACCGAAATAAGCCGACTGCTCCGCTTTTCGGGCGCACTTGAAATTGACTCGTTCTCAAGAGGTATGGTCGAGCTTATCAAGGTTGCAATTCCGCACGACTCGCATATAAATGACAAAAAAATCAGCCAGATTGACATTCTCAAGGGCAAGGTTCGCATCTGCTCGGTTGAGCGTGACGGAAAGGTTTATATCCCCAACGGCGACTTTGTAATCAAGGGCGGCGACAAAATTTCGGTCGTTTCCAAGGCTGAAACAGCGGCGAAGTTCTTTAAAAAGATTAATGTTGCAATCGGCAGAAGCCGAGATGTTATTCTCCTCGGCGGCGGCAAGGTTTCGTATTATCTTGCACTCAAGCTGATTAAATCAGGCGCAAATGTAAAAATAATTGAGAAAAATGCCGCAAGATGCACCGAGCTTGCAGAGCTTATTCCCGACGCTGTTATAATTCACGGCGACTGTATGGATCAGGATTTGCTGTTGAGTGAGGGAATCGAACACGCAGACGGCATTGCGGCTCTTATGGACTATGATGAGGAGAATATTCTGATTTCCCTCTATCTGAAGGGTGCGTCAAAGGCAAAAATCATCACAAAGGTAAACAACACCTCATTTGACTCAATTCTTGACAACCTCAGCTTTGACCGCATTATTCATCCAAAGAGCCTTACGGGCGAATACATTGCACGATACATCAGGGCAATGCAAAATTCACTCGGAAGCAATGTTGAAACGCTCTACAGACTTAATGACGACCGCACAGAAGCACTTGAGTTCAGAGTAAAGCAAAACTCCCGTGTGTGCGGAATTATGCTTCAGGATCTTAATCTGAGGGATAATCTACAGATTATCTGCATAAACCGCCACGGAAAAATCATTCTTCCTCAGGGCAGTGATGTTATTATGCCCGACGATACTGTTGTAGTTATCACTAAACACAAGGGACTGAGCGACCTTGACGACATACTAAGCAAGCATTAAGGGTAGATTTGATATATGAACAAACGAATTATTGTCTATATTCTCGGCTGGGTTCTCATCATTGAGGGAGCCGCTATGCAGATTGCAACGGTAACCTCGTTTATTTACGGGGAGCACGAGGGGCTTTATTTCCTCATAACAGGCGCAGTCAGTGCACTTTTAGGCTTCCTTGCCGTTAAGGTGAAAAAGCCTAAAAATATGGTGCTTTATCAGAAGGCAGGCTTTGCCGCAACAGCGTTAAGCTGGATACTGATGTCACTCGTCGGCTGTCTGCCGTTCTTTCTCAGCGGTGAAATACCGTCATTCGTTGACGCATTTTTTGAAACGGTTTCGGGCTTTACCACAACAGGTTCAACAATCCTCACCGATGTTGAAGCCCTGAGCCACGGTATGCTTATGTGGCGAAGCTTTCTTCACTGGCTGGGCGGTATGGGCGTTATCGTCTTTTTGCTTGCAATTATACCGAAGCTTGGCGGTCAGCAGAACATCTATCTTATGAAAGCAGAAAGCCCCGGTCCGATAATAGGAAAGGCTGTACCTCATATGAGAAGCTATGCCGCCCTGCTTTACGGAATATACATCGGACTTACCCTGCTTGAAATTATACTGCTGATGTTCGGAGGAATGAGCCTTTTTGACTCGCTCAACACAGGCTTTGCAACGGCAGGCACAGGCGGCTTTGGAATTTACAACAACAATATCGCCGCCTATGACAGCTACTACCTGCAAACGGTAATTGCAATTTTTATGCTGTTGTTCGGCTTGAATTTCTCCTTCTACATTCTCCTGCTCGCACGAAAGTTCAAGCAGGCTTTCAGAATGGAGGAGCTTTGGGTTTATTTTGGAATAATCGCCGCTTCGATTGTGATTATCACTATAAATATCAGCTCGCTCTACCCCACTCTTTATGATTCGTTCCACCAGAGCTTTTTCTATGTTTCTTCAATCATCACCACAACGGGCTTCGGCATCGGAGATGTAAACCACTGGCCTGAGCTTTCAAAGGCAGTAATAATAATTATCACCTTTATCGGAGCAATGGCAGGAAGCACAGGCGGCGGCTTTAAAATTTCAAGACTGCTGATTCTCTGCAAGGAAGTGAAAAAGGAGTTTTCGCTCCTTATCCACCCACGAAATGTCAAGACCGTCAAGCTGGACGGCAAAACGGTTGACCACAGCATAATGAGAAGCACCTCGGTTTTCCTCGTTGTGTATATCGGAATTTTTGTTCTGAGCTTTCTGCTTATTTCGCTTGAAAACAAGGATTTCCTGACAAGCTTTACGAGCGTTGCGGCAAACCTGAACAATACGGGACCGGGACTCGGAGAGGTCGGCCCTGTGGGCAATTATGCAAATTTCAGCATACTTTCAAAATTCGTTCTGATTTTTGATATGCTTGCAGGCAGACTTGAGCTTTTCCCACTGTTGCTTCTCTTCTCACCGTCAGCGTGGAAAAAAGCATAATTTAATGTATTAATCCTCGAATTAATGAAAATTTACACAATCTATGATATTGACAATATCCTTTTGTTCAGTTATACTATATATTGGTTTAGATTGGTATATGGAGGGAAAATAATGCCATTATTAGAAGGAAAATGTAATAATTGCGGTGGAATTATAAAGTTTGACAGTAACTCCAAAACAGGAAGCTGCCCATATTGCAACACGCCATATTTAGCGGAAGATATTATTAATAATTATAATACATATAATAGCTATAATATCAGTCACGCAAATATTCAAATGGTTAATGAAAACACTGTAGAAAAGAAATTGAATAATGCGGAGCTATACTTAACAAAAATAAAAAATTTTGAAAAGGCAAGACAATGTTTTGAAGAAGTAACAGAAGAAGCTCCCGATAATTATCTCGGCTGGTGGGGTTTAGTAAGAACATACACTATGTCATTTACAGCCACAAAATTGGGAACGGAAATGATGAGTTTACTTGAATACTATGCGAATAATGCTTTAGTAGTTGCCCCGGAAAACAAAAAATCCTCATTGCAAGATACTTGGCAGAAATATCACGATAATTCACTTCAGTACTCCAATGACTTAATTAAACAAAAAGAAGAGCTTGATGCTCAAATGCAAAATATCTGTAAAGAACAAGAGTCATTATCAAAAACAATAGAATCAAAGAATAAAGTATATAATTTTTTTAGTACCTGCAAATCGGTATCAGGCTTTATTCTGTTTTCTATAATTGCCGCTATTGTTTGCTTTATATTCCACTTTTCAACGGTAGGTGTATTATTAATAGTTGTGCCTATTGCAATAAGTATTTTTGGGGCTATAGGAAGTTCCATTGCTTGGAAACAATTGCGAACTTTTAATAAAGCATCTATAAATTATGATAAACAAATTAAAGAATTGAATAGCCAAATAGAAAAGTTTAACGATAGAATAACATACGGTGAATAAGGTAATTTCAAATTTTATTTTATATCAAAATAATAAATCTTAAAGCACTCATTGGTAAATTCCGATGAGTGCCTTATTCTTTTTTCAAAAAGCTATTGACAATTGACTGTGTCGGTGATATATTAATATTATCATATGAACATTTAATCATATGTTCATCATTTTATTATAAGGAGCTTGATTATGAATATCACAAATCCCACTGCCGATATTAATAAATCAAATCACGAAATGCCCGACCTTGAGGTGCTTTTTGACCTTGCCGACCTGTTCAAGGTGTTCGGCGACTCCACACGCATACGCATTATGTTTACGATTTCTGACAACGAAATGTCGGTGCAGAGCATTGCCGACTCGCTGAATATGGAGCAAAGCACAATATCACACCAGCTTCGTGTGCTTCGCCAGAACAAGCTCGTGCGTGTGCGCAGAGAGGGCAAGCAGATTTACTACAGCCTTGACGACGACCATGTTAAAAGAATAATTGAAATGGGACTTGACCATGTTCTTGAATAAGGAGGGGCGAAAATGAAACACACCTACATTCTTGAAAACCTCAATTGTGCAAATTGTGCCGCAAAAATTGAGAGCAAAATTTCCTCAACCGAAGGCTTCAACGATGTCAGCTTCAATTTTGCAACTAAGAAGCTCAGCTTTTCCTCAGAAAAGAGCAACACGCTTTCGGAAATTCAGCAGATTTGCGACAGCATTGAGGACGGCGTTACCGTAGTTGACAGCAAAGCAACGGTGAGCAAAAACAAAAGCAGTAAGGGCTTTGATATTATCACCCTTGTATCCGCTGTTCTGCTCGGATTAGCCGCCTTTGTAATGCACTTTGCGTTTCAGGACGCACCGGAAATCATCATTTTTGCTTTGAGTGCGACAGCAACGGCACTTGCAGGTTGGAAAATATTTTTCAAGGGTATTCGCAATGCCGTTAAGCTGAAAATAGATGAAACCGTCCTGCTCATTGTTGCGGTAATTGCCGCCTTCTGCCTTGGTGAATTTGTTGAAGCGGCAATGGTTACAATTCTCTTTTCGCTGGGTGAATTTATCGAAGCTGTCGCTGTTGACGCTTCACGCAGAGATATTGAAAAGCTGGCTCAGATTCGCCCCGATACTGCTGTAATGGTGAGCAACGGAATCGAAACAGTCGTTGCGGCTGAAAAGGTTGCGGTCGGCAGTACAATCGCCGTAAAGCCCTATGAGAGAATACCGCTTGACGGAATTGTAACTCAGGGAAATTCAACCCTTGATGTTTCTGCTCTCACAGGCGAAAGCCTGCCGATTGATATTTCCGAGGGCGGCGAGGTTATGAGCGGAGCAATTAACGGAAGTGGCTTGCTGTTAATTAAAACTACAAAGGAATACGGCAGCAGCACAGCCACAAGGATTCTGAAGCTCGTTGAGGAAGCGGCGGCTCAGAAGGGTCAACAGGAAAAGCTTATTTCAAGATTTGCCGCAATCTACACTCCAATTGTGATTGCCGTTGCTGTTCTGATTGCCTT
This sequence comes from uncultured Ruminococcus sp., assembly GCA_945632055.1. GTDB lineage: Bacteria > Bacillota > Clostridia > Oscillospirales > Acutalibacteraceae > Ruminococcoides. Next base: position 7,408 of record CALZCU010000023.1, read on the forward strand.
TGTTCCTCCTCTGCTCGGATTGGGAGCGTTCTCGGAATGGCTGTATCGTGCGCTTGTATGCCTTGTGGCTTCCTGCCCCTGCGCAATTGTAATCTCTGTTCCTCTCTCCTACTATTCGGGAATCGGAGCGGCTTCAAAAATCGGAGTTTTAATAAAGGGCGGAAAGTACCTTGAGGCTCTGGCAAATGCGGATACATTTGTGTTTGACAAAACAGGAACGCTGACAAACGGCAGGCTCAGACTCACCAAAATCAAGGCACTGAACGGATGGAGTGAAAACGAGGTGCTTACCCTTGCCGCCGCCTGTGAGAAGCACTCCGTTCACCCTGTTGCATCTGCAATCAAAGAGAAAGCCGCCGATCTTATCCTGCCTGTGCTGACAAACTACAAAGAAACAGCAGGTCACGGCACAAGCGCAGAATACAACGGAAAAACCGTTCAATGCGGCGGTGCAAAAATTTTGTCCGATAATCAAAAGACGACAATCGGAAACGGCTCGGTTTTCGTACTTTATGACGGAGAGCTAATCGGAGAATTAACAGTTGAGGATACAATAAGAGCCGAATCCGAGAGCGTTATTGCTCAATTAAAAGAGCTTGGAATTAAAAATACCGTAATGCTGACAGGCGACTCAGCCGCCAACGCTTCTTCGATAAGCAAAAAGCTGAAACTTGACCGCTGTTATGCAGACCTACTGCCTGCCAACAAGCTTTCAAAGCTCAATCAGCTGAAAGACACTTCAAAGGCAGTATGCTTTGTCGGTGACGGAATAAACGACGCTCCCGTACTTTCTGCAAGCGACTGCGGAATCGCAATGGGACTTGGCAGTGAAGCGGCTATAGAAGCCTCTGACGCAGTGCTTTCATCGGGCAATCTGTCAAAGCTCCCCGATGCCGTAAGACTGTCAAGAAAGGTTATGAGGACAGTCAAGACAAATATCGCCTTCGCCCTCTCGGTAAAGGCGGCGGTAATTGTGCTGGCGGCTCTGGGCTTTGCATCAATGTGGATGTCCGTAATAGCCGACACAGGAGTAAGCGTAGCCTGTGTGCTGTATGCCGCAAGGCTGTTAAGGTCAAAGGTCAGATAACTCAACACAATCCTGCGGTGTATCTCCTCTGTCCGACCGTTTTACCGCACTTGCAAATAAATTCAGGCACCCAAACGGGTGCCTCAGACTGTAGAAAAACTCAAACATTCAATTAATAACAACAATACTTTGCTATTACATCCAAGGCTCCCCTTAGAGGGGAGCTGTCATTTTGCTTGCAAAATGACTGAGGGGTGGAGATGAACTTTTC
>CALZCU010000024.1 GCA_945632055.1 uncultured Ruminococcus sp.
GAATAGGCTCGCCCCAGTAACGCTGACGGGAGAATACCCAGTCACGCAGCTTGTAGTTAACCTTTTTATGTCCTTTGCCCTCTTTAGTGAGCCAGTCAATAATTTTCTTCTTTGCTTCGTCAACAGTAAGTCCGTCAAGCATACCTGAATTGACCATAACTCCTGTTGCACAGTCGGTAAATGCTTCTTCCTGAACATTTCCGCCCTTTACTACCTCAATAATCGGCAAATCAAATTTCTTTGCAAATTCCCAGTCACGGGTATCGTGAGCAGGAACGGCCATAATTGCGCCTGTTCCGTAGGAAACAAGAACATAATCGGAAATGAAAATCGGAATTTCCTTATTGTTTACGGGGTTAATTGCCATTACTCCGTCAAGCCTTACGCCTGTTTTGTCCTTTGCAACCTCGGTGCGCTCAAAGTCGGATTTTCTTGCAGCAGCAGCCTGATATGCTCTGATTTCATCCATATTTTTGAGCTTGTCCGCCCATTTTTCAATGAGAGGATGCTCCGGAGAAATAACCATATATGTTGCGCCGTAAAGCGTGTCGGCTCTCGTTGTGTAAATCGTTAAGGTGTCACCTGTTGTAGCTGTAAAATCAACCTCTGCGCCTGTGCTTCTGCCAATCCAATTCTTCTGCTGAGCCTTTACTCGTTCAGGGTAATCAACAAGCTCAAGGTCATTGATAAGTCTGTCTGCATACTCTGTAATTTTAAGCATCCACTGCGACTTAACCTTATGTACAACCTCGCTTCCGCAACGCTCGCAGACTCCGTTTACAACCTCTTCGTTAGCAAGAACGCATTTGCAGGATGTGCACCAATTGACATTCATTTCCTTTTTATAGGCAAGTCCTTTTTTGAAAAGCTGAATGAAAATCCACTGAGTCCACTTGTAGTAATCGGGATCGGTTGTGTTGATTTCTCTGCTCCAGTCAAAGGAAATTCCAAGCGACTGAATCTGCTTTTTAAAGCGTTCAATATTGTTTTTGGTTACAATTTCAGGGTGGATATGGTTTTTGATTGCATAATTTTCCGTAGGAAGTCCGAATGCGTCCCAGCCAATCGGATAAAGCACATTGTAGCCCTGAAGTCTGCGTTTTCTTGCAACGGTGTCAAGAGCTGTGTACGGACGAGGGTGTCCTACATGAAGTCCCTGTCCCGACGGATAAGGGAACTCAATCAGTGCATAGAATTTATCTTTATCAGAATTATCTTCTGCGTGGAAAACACCCTTATCCTCCCAGATTTTCTGCCATTTTTGTTCTGTGGTTTTATGATTGTATTTCAATTTAAGTCCTCCCAAGAGCTTAATCTATTATATTTGAAAGATCAACGGGCTTTCCGTCCTGCCAGAGTCTGTCGAGGTCGTAAAACTCTCTCGCCTCATCGGAAAACACATTCACGATTACATCTACATAATCAAGCAGTATCCAGCTGTTCGAGCGGTATCCCTCAATATGGCTTACGGAAATTCCTGCCTTGTCAAGCTGATACTCAACCTCATCTGCAAGCGCCTTAACATGAGTAGAGCTTGTACCTGTGGCAATTACCATATAATCTGCGAGAACCGAAATATCTCCGATTTCAATAACCTGAATATCCAAGCCTTTTTTACTGCTTATAGCCTTTGCTGCCATTACAGCCTGATCAAATGAATTCATTTACTCTTTCCTTTCATCTGATGATTTAAAACAATTTCATTGTAACAAGATAATTCGTCAGGATGAATCGCAAGCTCTCTGGACGATAAATCCGAAAAGGTGAACTTAAATCCGTAAAGCATAGCGTCCTCAAGACTTTTTTTAGACTTTTTACGCATTGTTGCAACGCCCTTGTATGTACGCTCTTCCGAGGTAAAGTCGGCAACAAAAATAATTTTTTCAAGAACGGACATACCTGCTCTGCCTGTTGTATGATAACAAATTGCATTCAGTATATCCTCATCATCAATACCGAGATGCTTTTTTATATACAGACTTCCGCTTAATCCGTGCCATAGCTTAGGAGCGTTTTTTTGAATATCATCTAAAATTATACCACTGTCAAGAATAATTTGCAACTGTTCTTCCTTAGGCATTTCCTTTGTTATATCGTGGAGAATGCCTGCAACAGCCGCCTTTTCCTCATCAGCACCGTAACGCTTTGCAAGCTTTACGGCTTCCTTTGACACATTAACGCTGTGAGTGTATCTGTACTCGCTCATCAAAGGCTTGATGATTTTTTTGTACTCACCAATATTCATCAAATCACTTCCTATACAGATTATTTTTAACTATATATTCATAAACATTCCTGTCAATCATATTTTCTATAAGCTCATATTTGCAGATATTTTCTCTGATAAAGGTTGAGGATACCTGCAAAACAGGCTCGTCGAGAATATCCGCCTGTGCACCGAGCTTTTTAAGGGTAGTTTGATAATAAGCATTTAACTGCTCATAATCCGACGAATTTCTCGGAACGGCTGCAATTACTGCCTTTTCAAAAATAATTTCAGGATTTTTCCATTTGTCGAGCGAGAGAAACATATCTGCACCCGTTATAAAATACAGTATATCGTCAGGGTATATTTCTTTTAAAGAAGTTAATGTTTCGTAGGTATAGCTTTTACCCTTTCGCTGAATTTCAATATCTGAAACTGAAAAATCTTCATATTCCCGAACAGCTATATTGCACATATTCAGCCTGTGAGCTTCACTGACTAAGTCCTTATCCGATTTATGCGGCGGAGTGCAGGTCGGTATAAAAATAACTCTGTCAAGACTCAGCTTCTCTTTGCAATAAATTGCAAGCAGAATATGTCCGTTGTGAATCGGATTAAAAGTGCCGCCGATTATTCCTATCCTTCTCATTTCTTTTTAGCCTTCGGCAGAACAATTACAGGTTCATCGGGATTCGGTCGGTAGAGTACGAATTTTGAGCCGATAACCTGAACGACATCGGCACTGCATTTGTCTGCGATAAGCTCAGCCGCTTCTCTTGAGGAATATGCGCTGTTTTCAAGCACCCTGCCCTTGATTATTTCACGGGCCGTAAGCGCAGTATCCGCCTGATTCACGATATTATCGGTAATTTCACCCTTACCTACAATTAAGATAGTTTCAAGCCTGTTTGCAAGACCACGCAGGTAGGCTCTTTGTTTACTTGTCAGCATATTTTACTCCTTAAGCAATTTATTTCAGAATCTTTTCAAGCTCAGCCTTAAGCTTCCTGAGTGCCTGTCCTCTGTGACTTATTGAATCCTTTTCAGCATCGGAAAGCAAAGCATAGCTTTTGTCACCATACAGAAAAATCGGGTCATAGCCAAAGCCGCCGTTGCCTGAGGGCCTCAATGCAATACTGCCTTCACAATTACCCTCAACCTCAATTTTCCTTCCGTCAGGCAAAATACAGCATACGGCACAGGTGAAACGAGCTGTTCTTTTTTCCTTAGATACGCCTTTCATTTCACTGAGAAGCTTAGTATTTTTCTCCTCGTCCGTAGCGTTTTCTCCGCCGTAACGAGCGGAAAATACTCCCGGCCTGCCGTCCAAAGCGTCTACGCATAAGCCTGAATCATCTGCAACTGAGGGCATACCTGTTTTTTTGAATGCCGCCTCAGCCTTAATGCAGGCATTTTCTGCAAAGGTTGTTCCCGTTTCCTCGACATCGTCAAGAGAAACACCTGCCTCTCTTGCGGAAACTGCACTTATACCGAGCGGATTCAGTATTCTTTCAAGCTCTTTGAGCTTTTTTTGATTATTGGTTGCAATTATAAATTTCATAGAAATTACTCCGTTTTTGCAAAAAGTGCTTTAGCAAAATCATCGGAATTAAACGGCTGAAGGTCATCAATCTGCTCACCCACACCGATGTACTTTACGGGAATACCGAGTCCCTCTTTGATTGCAAGCACAACACCGCCCTTTGCAGTGCCGTCAAGCTTTGTAAGCACAATGCCTGTAATTCCCGTAGCTTCTCTGAACTGCTCAGCCTGGTTAACGGCATTCTGACCTGTTGTTGCATCAAGCACAAGCAGCTTTTCCTTTGCCGCATCTGGCAGTTCTCTGTCGATTATGCGGTTGATTTTTGCAAGCTCGTCCATAAGATGCTTTTTGTTGTGAAGTCTGCCTGCCGTATCGCAGATGATTACATCTGCTTTTCTTGCCTTTGCAGCAGAAATAGCGTCAAAAACAACTGCCGCAGGGTCACTGCCCTCATTTTGCTTTACTATTTCACAGCCGCTTCTCTGTGCCCATATATCAAGCTGGTCTATTGCAGCGGCACGGAAAGTATCTGCGGCTGCAAGAATGACCTTTTTGCCCTGATTTGAAAGGTTGTTTGCAAGCTTGCCGATAGTAGTAGTTTTTCCGACTCCGTTTACACCTATTACAAGAATAATTGACGGACTTGTGGAAACATCCAATTCCTCGCCGCCCCTGAGCATTTCTGAAACAGTTTCTTCAAGAAGACGGTGTATTTCTTCGGGATCCTTTATTCCCTCTTTTTTAACCCTTGTGCGAAGTTCGTCACAGATTTTTTCAGCGGTAGGAACACCTACATCGCCCATTACGAGAAGCTCCTCAAGCTCCTCAAAAAGCTCCTCATCAATTTTTTTAAAAGACTTAAGCATTGAATCAATCTGTCCGACAACCGCTTTTCTTGTCTTTTTTAATCCCTCTTTGATTTTACTAAAAAATCCCATATAATCAGTCCTTTATTTACTTTGATTCTATTCCGAGCTTTTCAGCAACCTCTGTTGAACGAAGCTCAAGAAGTTTTGAAATGCCCTCGTCCTGCATTGTTACACCATAGAGAACATCAGCTTCTTCCATTGTACCTCTTCGGTGAGTTATAAGAATAAACTGGGTATTGTCCGTCAGTCTGCGAAGATAGCTTGCAAATCGGTAAACATTTACATCATCAAGCGCCGCTTCAATTTCGTCCATCACACAGAACGGTGCAGGTCTGACCTTCATAATGGCAAAATAAAGTGCAATTGCAACGAGAGCCTTTTCTCCGCCAGATAATGCGTCAAGATGAACGACAATTTTTCCCGGAGGGTGAACGAGAATATCAATTCCGCTCGTCAGTATATTTTCGGGATCGGAAAGTGAAAGTGAAGCCGTTCCGCCGCCGAAAAGCTCCTTGAAGGTATAGGTGAAATTCTTGTTAATTCTGTCAAAGCTCTCAACAAAAACCTCTTTCATCTGCTTTGTCAAATCTGTGATACGCCGTTCAATCTCTTTTTTCGACTTCTCAACATCGCTGACCTGATCACTCATAAATTCATAACGCTCGGAAACATCTTTATACTCCTCAATTGCAGATACATTGACATTGCCGAGTCCCTTGATTTTCTGTTTAAGCTCATTAAGCCTTTTCGAAGCCTTGGAAGAGTCCTCAATTTCGATTGCAGTTTCCTCCGCTTCCCGCTTTGTAAGCTCGTATTCCTCCCAAAGCTTTGAAATAATATCGTCATACTGCTTTTGTATGTTGATTTTTCTTTCTTCAAGCCTTGCAAGCTCTCTGCCCGAAATTTCACGTTCAGAGGTTTTTTCACGCTCAAAGCTGCGTATCTCAACAGTTCTTCTTTCAAGCATATCTTTTTTAGAATTAATCTCATCAATTCTATTATGCAAAGCCTTTTGCTCATTTTCAATAGCTGTTATTTCATTATTAAGGCTGTCAATTCTGCTTTCAGTCTGCCTTGCAGAGGATTTTATCTGTTCAATCTGCCTTTCAAGCTCTGCCTTCTTATCCTCGTGGTTCAGTCCTGTGTTTCTTGCAAAAACAATTTCTGAATTAAGCGCATCAATATCCTTCTGAGCTGTAACGATTTCAAGCCTGATGTTTTGCAGACGGGTAGTCAGAGTTTCTCTTTTTTGTGTAAGCTCAGCCCTGTTTCCCGTTACGGAATTAACATTTTCCTCTGCTTCGGCAATTTTTGCATTAAGCTCGGCAAGCTGTTTTTTCGCCTGCAGGCTGCTCTCCTTAAGCTTATCTATTCTGCCTTTACATTCAATAATCTCTTCATCGGCATTCTCCAATGTCTGCCTTGAATTATTCAGCTCGGTTTCACAGGCGCGCCTTTCAGCCTCAAGCCGTACAAGCTCCTGCTGTTTATTGGATAAATCAGCTCTTGTGCCGAGAAGCTCGGCTTCAATTGCCGAATATTCACGGTTTACCTGTTCGCTCATATTTTCAGCGGCTTTTGATTTATTCTGCAATTCCTCTGTATCTTTCTTAAGCTCGACTATTTCGAATGCGCGACTCAGCAGACCTGTGTTTCTGTTGAGCGAGCCGCCCGTCAGTGAGCCACCGGCATTTACAACCTGTCCGTCAAGAGTTACGACCTTGAAGCGGAAGGAATATTTTTTTGCAATTGCGGCGGCACTGTTTAAATCCTCGGCTATAACGATTCTGCCAAGCAGTGAGCCGAGAATATTATCGTATTTGTCATCGCAGGAGCAAAGCTCGCTTGCAATGCCAATAAAGCCGTAGCAGTCATCAAGACCGTTTTCACGAAGCTCACGACTTTTAATTGTGTTGAGAGGCAGAAATGTTGCTCTGCCGCCGTCGGTCGATTTAAGAAATCTGATAGCCTGCTTTGCGTCATCGTCAGTGCTGACGACAATGTTCTGCATAGCCGTTCCGAGTGCTGTTTCAATTGCAACACCGTATTTTGCAGGAACTGTAATTACTCTTGACACAGGACCGCAAATGCCCTTTAGCTTGCCGTTTTTTGCGGCATTTACAACAACCTTTACACTCTTGGAAAATCCCTCAAGATTGCGTTCAAGATTTTCAAGAAATGCAATTTTTCTAATATGCTCCTTAACATCAAGAGAGAGCTTTTCACTTTCGACTTTAAGCTCGTTTTTCTTTTTCTCCTTTGCCGAGAGCTTTAGCTGCAAGCCGTTAATTGAGTTGTTAAGAGCTTCTATGTTATCGGTAGTTTCCTTAATATCATCATCATAAGCCTTGAATATTTCTTCAAGCTCGGACAATTGTGAGGATTTCTCTGTTTTTGTTGCTTCAAGCGAGGCTATTCTTGAAGAAAGCTCAGCTATTGTGCTTTCGGAGGTCATATCAATTACTCTTGCATCTGCTGACTGTGTTGTGAGCATTGAAAGCTCTGCCGTTATCTGCTGAAGCAAATCTCCGCTTTTGCTCGAATCAAGGTTTATTATGTTCAATTCTTCGGAAATTTCGCTGTAATGCTTTTGCTTTTCAATAATTTCAGCGTCAAGTACGGAAATTTTGCCTTCCTTTTCCGAAATTGTTTTTTCAAGCTCGTCAAAGCTCTGCTCTGCGCTGTCAATTTCCTTTTTGATTCTTTCAATGTTTTCATTGCTGTGAAGTATATCGTTCTGCGCAACCGAAACCAAGGATTTTTTCTGAGAAATTTCAGCTTCCTTCTGAGCTATATTGTTTCTTAAGCCTTCAATTTCAGAGGAAAGCGCACCGCTTTTTGTGTAGATTTCCTCTGTTTCGGTCTGAATATTTAAAAGTGCCTGCTCAGCCTCGTCATACTGAGCCTTTGCAATGGAAATTTTTTCGTCCTGCTGCTTAAGACTGTCCTGTGATTTGTCAAGCGTGAGAAGCCAGAGAGCAATTTCAAGACCTCTCTTTTCCTCGGAATAGGTCAGAAACTGCTGTGCCTTTTCGGATTGTTTACGAAGCGGCTCCACTCTTTCTTCAAGCTCGGTCACAATGTCACGCAGTCTGAGAAGGTTATCCTCGGTGCTTTTCAGCTTTCTTTCAGCTTCAATTTTTCTGTATCTGTATCTTGAAATGCCTGCGGCTTCTTCAAAAATTTCACGGCGTTCCTCGCTCTTTGAGGAAACTATGCTGTCAATCTTGCCCTGACCAATCATTGAATAGCCATCTCTTCCAAGACCTGTATCCATAAACAGCTCGTTGATATCCTTAAGGCGAACCGAGGCTTTGTTTATTAGGTATTCGCTTTCACCACTGCGGTAATATCTTCTTGTAACTGCAACCTCATCACCGTTAAAATCAAGGAATCTGTCGGAATTGTCAATATTCAGCGTAACCTCTGCATAGCCCTGTCTTTTGCGTTTATCAGTGCCGTTGAAAACAACATCTTCCATTTTGGAACAGCGCAGGCTCTTTGGCGACTGCTCGCCGAGTACCCAACGGATAGCGTCGCTTATGTTGCTTTTTCCCGAACCGTTTGGACCTACAACCGATGTAATTCCCTGTTCAAAGGATAATTTAGTTTTGTCGGGAAAAGTCTTGAATCCCTGTACTTCCAATGATTTTAAACGCATTAAAATACCCCTATTTTATGTATAAATCATATTTTCCGAGTGTGTTGTCAAATCTTATTTCAAAGGTGTAACCCATTTCTGAAAAGCTCTTTAAATTGGATTTCTTCTGACCGTAAAACTTTGAAAGCGATTTTTCATTTATGTAAACGGTAAATTTCTTTGTTTTATCAATCATGTTTGTTTTTTCAGTAAAAGAATTATAAAATATTTTGCTTTCGCAAAGCTCTTTAAACGCAGGATGATAGTTGTTGCCAAGGCTGTTTTTTATGAGGCTATCGGAATAGTGAAGTCCAAGCCGAATAATATTTATGTCAGCTTTTTCAAACATAAGTATAAGTCTTGAACATAAATCTACAGACTTTTCAAGAGTGT
>CALZCU010000025.1 GCA_945632055.1 uncultured Ruminococcus sp.
TTCTTAATCTTCTTTATACCTGAAATAAAACGAATTATTAGAGGTAAACAGAAAAAAATGAAAAACATTTTTCTATTGGTTTTTATGTTATTATTAATGGTTTCAAATTTTTGTTTAATTGTTCATAATAGCCTTGATTTGTTTTTTCAGGATTATATCACACAAATTGGCACTTATACATCTTTCAATAGGGATAGAGATTTAAGAAAAATCCATTTTGAAACTGGTGGTGAAAAACTTCACTGTTTTGCACTTCCCTTTTATGATGATGTCAATACAAACGACTTACAAGAAGGGGAAAAATATAAATTCGTATATGGCAGAAGAACCCTAATGTTGGTAGAATTTAAAGCAATTGAGGATTAGTAAAGTATATGAATTACGAATAGTACTGTGCCTTGTTATTAAAATTATACGGTTTACAAAGCACAGGACTGTTCTCGCTTAATCTTCGCAGGGCAGCAACAACATAAGCTACAGCTATGACAGCAACAGTGTGCGAATAAGCAAGACTGTAAACGGATTAAAAAACACCGCCGAAAAGCGTTATGCTCTCGGCGGTTAAATTTTTCTTTTACTCGTCAAAATCGGTAGAATCCTCAATGACTGCCGTTGGTGACTGAATATTTTTCAGCTTGCGCTGAATCTGTCTTGTGCGAACTCCCACCAGCTTATCAAGCTCCTTGTTCGCCTGGTCAAGCCTTTGCTGAGTCATAACAAGAACATCGTTGAACTTGTCAAATTCCTTCTTCACCGAGCCTAAAACCTCCCAAACCTCGGTGCTTCTCTTCTGAACTGCAAGCGTTTTAAAGCCCATTTGCAGGGAGTTTAGCAGTGCCGCCATCGTGCTTGGACCTGCAATATTTACCTTGTAGTCACGCTGTAGAACTTCAACGAGTCCTCGGTTAACTGCCTCGCTGTATAGTCCCTCAAACGGCAGAAACATAATCGCAAACTCAGTTGTGTTCGGCGGGTCAATATATTTATCGTGAATATCCTTAGCCTCATTCTTCATCGTGGTGATAAGCAGCTTTGCAGAAGCGTCAATTTCAGCCTTGTTTCCGCTTTCAATTGCGTCACGCAGAGCGGCGTAGGTGTCGCCCGGGAATTTTGAGTCAATAGGAAGATAGACAAAGCCGCCCTCCTCGGCAGGTAGCTTGATTGCGTACTCGACAACATTTTTTGAGCCTTTCTTAGTGGCTACATTTTCCTCGTACTGTTCGGGTGCGAGGATTTCGGAGAGAATTCCGCCAAGCTGAATTTCGCCGAGTATGCCTCGTGTCTTAACATTTGAGAGTACCTTTTTCAGATCGCCTACGCCGACAGCAAGGCTCTGCATTTCTCCCAAGCCCTTGTAAACCTGTTCAAGTCTTTCATTCACAAGCGAAAACGACTTGTTCATCTTATCCTCAAGAGTTTTCTGCAGCTTCTCATCAACGGTTTCACGCATTTTTTCAAGCTGTCTGTTGTTGTCGCTCTGAAGATACTGAAGCCGCTTTTCAACTGAAATACGGATATTTTCAAGCTTCTGTTCGTTTTCAAGCGAAAAGGTTTTCAGCCGTTCCTCAAGCTGTGACATTTTTTCCGTCTGATTTGCAGAAATCATATCGCCCATATTTTTTACGGTGCTCTGCATCTGCGATGAAAGCTCCTGACGCTGTGAGCTCATCTGACTGCTTATTTCATTACGAACCAGTGAAGCAAACTCTTCAGGCTTCGGCGAAGAATTGTACTTTTTAAGAATTAAAACTATCGTTATTATTCCGATAATCAGCACACAAGCTGAAAGAATAATCAGCAATATTTCATTAATCGTCATCTTATCACTCCCGTTACTTTATGTGACTGCACAAAAGCAGTCGGACAACTTTATGATAACATCGGAGTGATTTTGTGTCAACTAAAAAATAGTTTCAACCCTCTTTGAACAGCCCTCAGGGGAGTAGAGGAAGCTGTCTAAATGATTGCCTGAAAAATAATACTCAGGCTGTTTTGGATTGTACTTGTAGTCGAAGGTATCTATAATGATGAGCTTTATTTTCATTTTTTCGGGAATGATACTCTTTATGTAGACGCTTGCCTGCTGACCGGCTTTCACGCCTTCCTTGCTTTCGGCAAGTCCTGCAAGATTCGGCGAAAGCTCAACAAATGCACCGTAATTCTCAACACTGCGCACGATTCCCGACACTGTTTCTCCTGCCGAAAACTTAGCCGCATTTTCTTCCCAAGTACCAAGAAGCTCTTTGTGGCTCAGGCTTATCCTGCCGTTTTCAATGGACTTTATCACTGCCTTGATGTCCATTCCGACAGTAAATCTTTCTCTGGGATGTTCAATTCTTGACACAGATATTGTGTCGATCGGCATAAGCGCAACAATTCCGCAGCCTATGTCGGCAAATGCACCGAAGTTTTCAAGGTGAGTAATTCGTGCGTCGACAACATCGCCGCAGGCAAGCCTTGAAATATACGCTTCAACACACCTTTTTTGTGCAAGCTCTCTCGAAAGTACAGCAATTCTGTTGCCGCTGCCGTCGGTTTCAAAGCCTTTGATGATAAAGCTGACAGGTCGGTTCACCCTTGAAATAACGGCTATGTCACGGACAACTCCCTCACGAATACCGATTGCACCGTCTTCTCTGGGAATAATTCCTTTCATTGAGCCGAGGTCTACAATCAGGTTGTGCTTTGAATCGCACATATACGCCTTTGCTTCAAGTATTCTGCCTTCCCTCTGAGCGTCAAGCAAAAGCTGAGGTGAACGCAATATATTAGTGTTTTCCTGCTCTGTGATGAGCTTTCCCTCGGGCAAATATTCTGACATTTTATAACCTCCGTTGATTGATAAATAATTGCTTACAAATAAGGATATGTTAAAACGAAGGTTATTATAACTTAACCGTACTGAAATATTGCCTAAAATCTGCCAAACTTGCAATTTTTCGCTGTTTATGCTATAATATACTTGTGTGTTTTAAATAAAATCCGGAAAGGTAACAGATTATGAATACAAACAAGTTCAGAAGATTATCGGGTGCGGTGACGGCTGTCCTGATTGGTGTTACTTCGGCTATTTCGTTTTCGGGTTGCGGAAACGGAAATACACAGTCTTCAACAACAGATGATATTATTGAAACCTCTGCACCCTCTCAGAGTACCGCTGATGAAGCAACGGCAGTCGGTGCGCTTGAAAAGCTCGGAATTGACGCTTCGCTACTTGAAATTGAGCCGTCAATTCTTCACGACAGCGAAAGCACTGTCGGCTTTCAGCTTGAGATGCCAAAGCAGGGAGATACTGTTGCAGTAGTTCACACAAGCCTTGGAGATTTCACAATGCGATTTTTCCCCGAGCAGGCTCCGAAGGCAGTGACAAACTTCATCAATCTTGCAAGGTCGGGAAAGTACAACAATACAACCTTTCACCGTGTAATCAAGGACTTTGTTGTTCAGGGCGGTCATTGCGGAAACGACGAGAACAGTCCTAACGGAGTAAGTTCCTACGGCGCACAGTTTGAAGATGAGTTCTGCGACAAGCTTTTCAATATCAGAGGTGCGGTTTCTATGGCGAACACCGCAAAGGATTCAAACGGAAGCCAGTTTTTCATCAATCAGACGAGTGCAGAGGCATTCAAAAGCAACGGCGGCTGGACTAAATACGAAAACAATTGGAGCGATGTAAAAACCCAGCTTCTAAACTATAAGGATTCAAATCTGCTTTCCGCATTTATTCAGAAAAACGGAAGCAAATGCTTTGATGTCGATATTGTTCCCAACGAGGTGCGCAGGCTTTATGAAGCCAACGGCGGCAATCCTCACCTTGACGGAGCATTCAACGCAGTTGACAGGGGCAACACCGTTTTTGCACAGGTAATCGACGGTATGGAGATTGTTGACAAAATTGCGGCGGTGAATGTTAACAAAGACGACAAGCCGACCGACAATATTGTCATCAAATCGGTTGAAATAAAGGAGTATTCTCCGTCATCTGCAAAGCAGACGGAGGCGGCTTCCGATACAACATCAGCAAGTCAGTAATATAATTCAAACAGCTTTTAGGAGTGTTTTTCTATGGGCAATTTGCCGATTGTGGCAATAATGTATGACTTTGACAGAACGCTGTGCACAAAGGATATGCAGGACTACAGCTTTATTCCGAGCCTTGGAATGACCGAGAGCGAGTTTTGGCAGTTTGCCAATGACCTCGGAAAAAAAGAGCATATGGACTCAATTCTTGCATATATGTATGCGATGGTAAAAATTTCAAAGGATAAAAATATTCCTCTGCTCAGGCAGAAGCTTGTTGATATGGGCAAAAATGTTGAGCTTTTCAAAGGAGTTGAGGGCTGGTTTGACCGCATAACCGACTTCGGAAGGGCAAACGGAATGCAGGTTGAGCATTATGTTATTTCCTCGGGAATGAAGGAGATTATAGAGGGAACCTCAATCAGCGGATATTTCAAGAGCATTTTTGCCTGCGAATTTCTTTATGATGAAAACGGCAACGGAGTATGGTCTAAAACCGATGTAAACTACACAAACAAAACGCAGTTTGTTTACAGAATAAACAAGGGTGTGCTTGATGTTGCGAACGACAACGACCTCAACCGTTCAATGCCCGATGACAGCAAGCGAGTACCGTTTTGCAATATGATTTATATAGGCGACGGACTTTCCGATGTACCCTGTATGAAGATGATGAAGGCATACGGCGGATATTCAATAGCCGTTTATCAGAACAGGGACAGCAAGGTTGAGGACCTTCTCAGAAAGGACAGGGTTGATTTTATTTACCCTGCCGATTACAGCGAGAATACAGGTCTTGACATCACTGTTAAAAATATCATCAGAAAAATGTCAATTTCCGAAACGCTTTATAACGAATACACAAAGCAGAAGTATATGCTGTAAATCATAATTACTGAATATTCTTTTTGTAACGCTTATGCATAATAATTGCAATGCACATAAAATTTGTAATTGACTTTTGATTATATGAGGAGTCCTTTAAAATGAAAAAACTTATGAGCTTTTTATTGTCATTATTTATGTTGCTAAGTATGATAACAGGAAATTGCTTAACTGCAAGCGCGGCAGAAGCTATTTCGCAGAGTGTTTCAGGATATTATGGTGATTTTGAGTATGAGGTTATAAATATTTATTGTGTTGAAATTACAGGCTACACAGGAAATGCAGCAATAATAAATATTCCGTCTAATATTAATGGATACGAAGTAACACGAATCGGAACATGTGCATTTGCCTATGCCGAAAACCTTACCTCGGTAAATATCCCAAACAGTATAGAAAGTATTGATGATTATGCTTTTGGCGGATGTGAAAAACTGAGAAGTGTAAGCATACCTAAAAGTGTTACAAGTATAGGCGAAGCAATATTTGGTGGTTGTTCTGCTTTGTCGCAAATCATTGTTGACAAAGATAATCCGGTATATGATAGCAGGAATAATTGTAATGCGATAATAAAAACAGACGAGAACAGTTTAGTAACAGCCTGTATGAATACTTCAATCCCTAAAACCGTTACTTCTATCGGTGATTCAGCATATAGTGGATTTGAAACTCTTACCAACATAGTAATTCCTGATAATATAACAAGCATTGGGGATAGTGCATTTTATTATTGCACAGGTTTGACAGACATAACAATTTCAAGCAGTGTTACTAAAATAGGCAACTCTGCGTTCGGTTTATGTTCAAGCCTAAAAAGTATAATTCTGCCAAAAGGAGTTAAGCAAATTGGTGTCGGAGCTTTTATGGATTGTCTTTCATTGACTAATGTCACAATTTCGGACACAGTTACTGATATTGGTGCCGGTGCTTTCCGTAAATGTAAGAATTTATTAAATATAAATATACCTGAAACTGTATCTTCTATCGGAGATAAGGCGTTTGGTTATGCTCTTAATTCAAAATATGACAATTTTAAAATATACGGTGTTGCAGGCTCGGTCGCAGAAAAATATGCCAATGATAATGATTTAGTATTTTGTGATATTTGCCAAAATGTTTTAAGTATCTCTAATAATGTTTCACCTACTCAAGTGATTTATTTTAATATTCACGATGGATTTGGTATTGAGGGATATTATTTCGGGAAGAATGAAGCTTATTCAAATAATAAATATTCTTTAGTAAAATCAGGTGCCTCTGAGACTATTTTTGATGAGGGTACATATTATTTTGCATTAAAGTATAATAGCGGGAAAATATCAGATGTAATTTCTATTACATTTAATAAAACTGTTTTTAATTGTAATGGGGGTGTCATATCGCCTGAATATGTAATATCAAAACAGGGTAATAGCTTTATGCTGCCTAACCCAACAAAAGATGGGTGTAAATTTAAGGGTTGGGCAACTTCACCATCGACTAAAGGTTATTGTTCGCCGAATTCCTATTATGCTGTAAATTGCGATTCAACATTATATGCGGTGTGGGAAAAAACATATACAATTACATATAACGGAAATGAAGGCTCTGGTATTCCTGCTGCACAAATTAAGCAGCGTGGGGTAGATATAAAGCTTAGTGATTCAGTGCCATATCGAAGCGGATATTCTTTTAAAGGCTGGGCGACAAAGTTAGGCGGAAAAGCAGTTTTTCAGCCCGGTTCTAATTATTCACTTGATGCAGATGCTGAGCTTTATGCTGTAAGGGATCTAATCTGTAAAAGGTGTGGCGGAACCGGTACGATAGAGAACTCGAAAACCTGTTCATATTGTGATGGTACTCATTATTGTTATGTTTATGACGATTGTACTAATTGTAGCGATGGATACATCAAGGTTTCCATATGGATGAAATATGATAAATACATTGTTTGTCCTATATGCCTTGGAGGTAAGTCGGGTACAATCGATACAAGTTGTTTTTATTGCGGAGGATACGGATATTTGTTCTATGCACAGTGTTCTGAATGTGATGGAAAAGGAACAATCCCAAGGAAATTCTATTGTACAAACTGCAACAGTAACGGACTTGAATTTTACAGTGAAACTTGCTCTGATTGTAAAGGTAGAGGAACGACACTTGATACATATAGCATTAGCTATGATTCAAACGGTGGAAAAGGCGAGCCGTTGACACAAAGTAAAAAACAAGGCGCAGATATAAATATTTCCTACACAGTTCCGGTTAGAGAAGGATATGTGTTTAAGGGATGGAGCATAAATAAAGATGGAAATGTTCTTTTTTCTCCCGGTGATCTGTGTGATCTCGATGCAAATATTATTCTATATGCTGTTTGGTCACCTCAAAGTACAGATAGAATATTAGGCGATGTAAACGGTGATGGAGTTATAAATATTCTTGATGCTACAAGTATTCAAAAGCTGCTTGCAGAATCAGATGCTTTTACAGAAGAGCAGATAAAATATGCAGATGTAAATGGTGATGGGTGTATAAGCGTTTTGGATGTAACAAAAATTCAAAAATATCTTGTTGGATTAGTTGAGATAAATTAGCATTATATATTAAGAGGCTGACGCCGTAAACAAGCGTCAGCCTCTTATATTATGTGCAAAGCTATGTAATTCAGATAAATGAGTAATAATACTAATACCTAATTAAATTAATCAATATTATCGTCGGTATGTTTATCAAGAGTTATTTCCGGCTCGTCCTTGTCGAGCTTTTTGACAACAACCCTGATGATTCGCTGATCTCTGACCTCCATAATTGTGAAGCGGAAGCCGTCAGCCTCAATGCTCTGCCGTTTGTGGGGAATAGTGCCTGCGTGTTCAAGAATAAAGCCGCCTACGGTTACGCTGTCGCTGTCAAGCTCGTCCTCGTCCATATCGAACAGCGCAAGCATATCGTCAAGCTCCAAATCTCCGTTGACAAGAAATTCTCCCTTGCCGATTTTGTAGTAATTATGCTCGATTTCCTCGTCCTCGTCCCAGATTTCACCGACAATTTCTTCAAGCAAATCCTCCATTGTAACAATGCCGAGCGTTCCGCCGTACTCGTCTGTGACAATTGCAAGGTGGATTTTGGTGCGCTTAAATGAATTAAGTATCTTTGAAAGCTGCTGAGTTCTGAAAACAAAATAGGGCGGCTGCATAATGTCACGCAGATCAGGCGCCTTTCCGTCTGCAAGTGATTCAAGATAATCTCTTGTGTGAAGTATGCCGACAATGTGGTCGACGGTTTCCTCATAAACAGGGATTCTTGAATATCTGTTTTCTATTATAATATCCTTGATTTTTTCCTGACTGTCATTAATATTAATGAATGTAACATCGACTCTGGGGGTTACAATTTCCTCGGCAGTCCTTTCATCAAAGTCAAGAGCAGAACGCACCATTTCGCTCTCGCTTTCCTCAAGGACGCCTTCCTCCTCGATGCTTTCAACAATATATTTCAGCTCATTTTCCGTCACAGAGGGGCTGTCCTCGGTTCCGCCGGAAAGCTTCAGTGCAAGCGATTTCAGCTTCAGAAAGAGGAGTGTTCTTTCTTTGGGATTCAGCTTTCTTTTCAGCTTCGAACTGTTCTTTCAACAGGTTGAACTGCCTTTTGGTGTCGAGGGTGAAATCACCGTTTTCTATCCATGCGAAATATGAAGGCTCTGAGAAATAAACCTCTCTGGCGGTCTTTCCCTTGTGCTTAC
>CALZCU010000026.1 GCA_945632055.1 uncultured Ruminococcus sp.
TTTCAAAACATACATCACGAAATCAAAAACAAGAGAAAAATGTAGTTAAATTTTTTCTTTTTAAATCTAATAATTCTTTTTATTTCATGTATAAAGAAGATTAAGAATAAGAAAAAGGTAATTGTTACTCTTAATACACTATAAATTATCGGCCACATATATTGTTCTCCTTTTCAATAAAGTATGTTTTTATCCATAATATACCTTTCTGATAACCTGATTTATTAATTTCTCCGGTAGAGGAATGTCTACCTCAAGGAAAATAATTCATAATGAACTCCATAATAATCAGCCTGCTTATTGTATTTACAATCACAAACACACAGGCAATTATGTTTTGACACTGATTGTATTTTAAATGTCATATATAAAAATATAGCATATATTGCGAAACCATATCAAGTGTTATGATGAACAAATTATCATAAGCGTTTTTGTGAATTATTTTTACACTAAAAATTAAAAATCAGCAATATACTTTATACTTAAATCTCTTAATTCTTCAAACCAATGCCGAATGAAGCGTGAATAATTTTGCATAATCAAAAAAATGTGTTATAATAATTCAGTGGGTATCAATATACGCAATTAGTATAATTCACTGCAAAAAAATTTAAAATTAAGAGGTTTAACTATGATTATTCTTGCTTCGGCTTCGCCACGCAGGCAACAGCTTTTATCGCTGATTTGCGACAGCTTTTCTGTTCAGCCGTCAGACATTGACGAAACGATTGAAAATGAAATTGAGCTTGAAAAAACTCCCGAATATCTTGCTCTGAAAAAGGCAAGGCATATTCACGAGAAGGGGCATTTTGACGATATTGTAATCGGCTGTGACACAGGAGTATTCCTTGACGGCTGTATGCTCGGAAAGCCGAAGTCGGAGGAGCAGGCGGCAGAAATGCTTTGCAGGCTATCGGGCAGAAAGCACAAGGTCATTACAGGCTGTGCATTGATTTACAGGGATAACTGCGTTTCCTTTTCACAGACAACCGAGGTGGAATTTTACGAGCTTTCCGACAAGGAAATTCACGAATATATTTCAACAGGCGAACCGATGGACAAGGCAGGTGCTTATGGTATTCAGGGCAAGGGAGCTGTGCTTGTAAGAAAAATTGACGGTGATTTTTTCAATGTAGTCGGCTTGCCCGTTGCACGACTTAAAAGAGAGCTTGATAAAATAACTGAGGTTTAGTACAGTTTCACATAATGCAATAAGCAGTCCTGTGTATTAAGTAGTTTGCCTAATACACAGGACTGATTTTATTGATTATTAAATTATAGAAATTATAAGAAAATATACTTTAGTATAAACAAAACTGCAAGCACATACATTACCGGGCTTACCTTCTTGCCTTTATTGCAGATAAGATTGATGATTACATAGGAAATAACGCCGATTGAAATACCCTCTGAAATTGAGTAGAACAAGGGCATTGCAAGAACACAGAGATAAGCAGGAATTGCCGAAACAAAGTTCTTTTCGTCAAATTTAATCTTTGTGATGTTGCTGAACATAAGGAATCCTACGATAATGAGTGCAGGAGCAGTTGCAAATTTCGGAACTGCTGTGAAGATAGGTGCAAAGAACATTGAGATGAGGAACAGAAACGCTGTTGTCATTGCAGTAAGACCTGTTCTGCCGCCTTCTGCAACACCTGCCGAGGATTCTACATAGGTTGTGGTTGTTGATGTACCGAGTACTGCGCCTGCCGTTGTTGCAACAGCGTCAGCGAGAAGTGCGGGCTTGATTTTGGGAAGTCTGCCGTTTTTATCGAGCATACCTGCCTTTGAGCTTACACCTATGAGTGTTCCGAGTGTATCGAACATATCAACAAACAGGAATGAGAATACTACAATGATGAAGTTTACAATTCCCACACTGCCTAAATCAACATTGAAGCACTGACCGAAGGTTTCACCGAGCTTTGAAAAGTCAGTCATTGCAAATGTCGGAATCAGCGAAAAATATTTTGCATCGGGATTCGGAACATAAATGCCCGTAAGCTGGCATAAAATACCGAGAATCCAGGTTGCAAGTATTCCTATAAGGATTGCGCCCTTAACCTTCTTGATATAAAGAATTGCAATGAGGAATGTTCCGATTATTGCGAGCAATGCAGAAATACCGGAGGTTGAAAAATTATCTGTAAAGCTTACAATTGAAACAAGAGTTGAATCGTTGTTTACCGTAATACCTGCATTCTGAAGTCCGATAAATGCAATAAACAAGCCGATACCAACTGAAACTGCGTGCTTGAGCGACAGCGGAATAGAGTTGAAAATTGCTTCTCTGACTTTGGTAAGCGACAGCAGGATAAAGATAATACCCTCAATAAATACCGCAAGCAATGCTACCTGCCAGCTGTAACCGAAGCCCAGAACAACGGTGTATGTAAAATACGCATTAAGTCCCATACCTGCCGAAAGTGCAAACGGCATATTTGCCATAAGCGCCATACACGCAGTACCGATAAACGACGCAATACAGGTTGCAAGCAGAACAGCTGTTTGATCCATACCTGACGCACCAAGAATATTCGGGTTAACTGCAAGAATATACGCCATTGTCATAAATGTGGTGATACCTGCGGTTATTTCAGTTCTTATGTTTGTGTTGTTTTCCTTTAATTTAAATACTTTTTCAAGCATTTTTATTCTCCCCTCTCATTATATTCGGCTATGTATGGCAGATTTCGGTAATATTCAGCGCAATCCAGACCATAGCCTATTACAAAATAATCCGGTATTGTAAACAAAGAAATATCTGCTTTCAAATCAATTGTTCGTCTTGACGGCTTGTCAAGCAAGGTTATAATCTTAAATGACAGCGGATTTCTCGATTTAAGAAGCTCTGCAACATATTTAAGCGTTCTTCCCGTATCGATGATGTCCTCAACGATTATAACATGATATTTGCTGATATCCCGGTCAAGATCCATTGTGATTTCCACATTGCCGGAAGAAACCGTACCTGAAAAATAGCTTTTTGCACGCATAAAGCCGATTTCACAAGGAACGGTTATTGCACGGCACAAATCGGCAAGAAAGACAAAAGAGCCCTTTAAAATGCTGACAAGCAGAAAAGGCCGTCCGTCATACGAATCACTGATTTGTTTACCGACCTTTTCAATTGCTTCTTTAATTTGTTGCTCGGTAATAATAACTCTCTTGATCTTGCTTTGAAAATCTTCAGCACTATTAACCCCCATAATTGTACCCCCTTTTTAAAAATTATATAATTTATTATACCATATTTCTCGTTACTTTCAACTATTCTTACGAATTTTTATAAATTTGTTTATTGTAATTTCCAATTATTAGGTATAAAAATCGAAACAATCCCGATAAAACAAAAAGAGCTGTAAGCGGAATTGATTGCAAAAGCAATCTCATCTGCTTACAGCCTGTTAATTTTTGGAATTGTCAATTATACCTTCTGGCAAACGGCATTGATTGATTCGGGAATATCCTCTTCTGACGCAGAAATAAGAAGAACGATATTTGTTGAAGAAGTTTCGGAAAGCTCCTGAAGCTTCTTTGTGAATGCCTCAAGACCGTCGATTGCATCGGGGCAAATCTTGAATGTAGAGTCAACGAGAATGTCGGTAACATCATAGTTGCCTGCGCAGATGCCGCTGATAAAGCCGTAGAGCATATCGTAGCCCTCAACGAGGTACTGCTCTGTGTCAATCAATCTTGCCTTGTGTGTTACATCATAGGTGAGCTTTGAGCCCTTTTCAATTACAACTACATTGCCCGAAGAAGCGGCAACAGCCTCATTTGCAAGAGCAATAAGCTTTTTTGTTTTTCCTGTTCCTTTTTTACCGATAAGTAAAGTAACCATAATCAGTTCCTCCAGAATATTTATTATTTACTTTAATCTTGCTTCAAGAGCGGCTTTCTGATCCTCATATCCGGGCTTGCCGAGCAGAGCGAACATATTCTTCTTGTAGCTCTCAACTCCGGGCTGATTGAACGGATTTACTCCGAGCATATAGCCTGAAATAGCGCAAGCCTTTTCAAAGAAGTAGATGAGATAGCCAAGCTCAGTTTCGTTCATCTCGGGAACATTGATAACAATGTTGGGAACGCCGCCGTCATTGTGCGCAAGAACAGTTCCTTCAAATGCTTTCTGATTTACAAAGCCCATTGTCTTGCCCGAGAGGAAGTTAAGACCGTCAACATTTGTCGGATCTGTGCCGAGAGTAACTTCCTTTTTGCATTTATCAAAGAGGACAACAGTTTCAAACATTGTGCGTCTGCCGTCCTGAATGTACTGACCGAGTGAGTGAAGGTCGGTTGAGAAGATAACGCTTGCAGGGAAAATACCCTTGTTATCCTTGCCCTCGCTCTCAGCATAAAGCTGCTTGAACCACTCGGACATCATTGTGTAGGCAGGCTCGTAGGAAACCATAACCTCCATTGTCTTGCCCTTGCGGTAGAGTATGTTGCGGATTGCGGCATATTTGTAGCAATCGTTTGTCATTAAATCATCATTGTCAAAGTCCTTCTGCGCAGCAGCGGCACCCTGCATAAGAGCGTCAATATCAGCTCCCGATACTGCAATGGGAAGCAGACCAACGGCTGTAAGCACAGAGAATCTGCCGCCTACATCATCGGGTACTACAAAGGTTTCGTAGCCCTCCTCGTCGGCAAGAGCCTTGAGTGTGCCCTTTGCCTTGTCGGTGGTGCAATAGATACGCTCTCTTGCGCCGTCCTTGCCGTATTTCTTCTCGAGCATTTCACGGAACACACGGAAAGCGATTGCAGGCTCGGTTGTTGTGCCTGACTTTGAAATCATATTAACGGACACATCCTTGCCCTCGCAAAGCTCCATAATCTCAGCAAGAGCCGAGGAGCTGATTGAGTTGCCTGTGAAGAAAATCTGCGGAGTGTCCTTGCAGGTGAGATTATAATTCTGAGAGGTCAGAAACTCAATTGCCGCACGAGCGCCGAGGTAGGAACCGCCGATACCGATTACAATGAAAACATCGGTGTCTTTTTTGATTTTCTCGGCAGCAGCCTTAATTCTTGCGAACTCTTCCTTGTCATAATCGGTGGGAAGATTGAGCCAGCCGAGGAAATCGTTGCCGAGTCCCGAGCCGTCGTGGAGCATTTTGTGAGCCGCCTTGACCTCGGCTGCAACGCCCTCATACTCGTGCTCATTGATAAAGCCTCTTAAATACTTGTCTGTTAATTTAGTCGCCATTTAAAATTCCTCCAAAATTCTTATTCGGAATAATTATGATATGTATTCCAGCATAAGTATCTTTGTTGTTTTATTATACTATAATACGAGTATTTTTGCAAGGTTAATTTGTGAATTTTTATAATGCGATTAGAGAATTAAAAAACACCTTGAACACTGAGCCGAATGAAACAGCCTCTACGGAATCAGCCGCTGTTATGTCGCAGACCTTAACAGGCTTTCCGTCAAGCGAGAATGTCAATGTGCCGAGCTTCTGATTTTTCTCAATCGGCGCTTCAATGCTTTCGGGAAGGTCGATTGTCGTCTTAATTTCAGGCGATTTGCTCTTATCAATAACTATGTTTGAATCCGCATCACAGCATAGTCCAACTGAGCCTTCCATTCCCTTGTCGACCTTAAGCGTGACAGGCATATCGTCGGGGAGTTTTAATTCTTTTACAGAAATATTTGCAAAGCCGTAATCAAGCAGAGCGGCGGCATCGGCAAATCTCTCCTTGCCTGTTTTACAGCCCAGCACCACCGAAATCAGCGACACTCCCCCACGCTGAGCCGTTGCCGACATACAACAGCCTGCGTCATTTGTAGTTCCTGTTTTAAGCCCCGTTATTCCGTTGTAGGTTTTGAGGAGCTTATTGGTATTTACAATCTGCGTTTTTCCGTTTCTGAGATTGTCAAGCCAGATTGATGTGTAATCAAAAATCTTCTTGTGCTTGGTAAGCTCCCTCGACATAACGGCTACATCGTATGCAGAAGTAAGATGTCCTTCCTCGTCAAGGCCGTTGCAGTTTTTGAAAACGGTATCGTTCATTCCAAGCTCCTTGGCTCTTGCGTTCATTTTTTCAATAAAAGCGTCCTCGCTTCCGCAGATATGCTCGGCAAGCGCAACTGCGGCGTCATTTGCAGAGGCTACAACAGTAGCCTTAATCATATCATCGGCGCTCATAGTTTCGCCCGGCTCAAGCCAGATGTCGCTTCCGCCCATTGAAGCGGCGTGTTCAGAGGTTGTAATCGTATCATCATAGGAGAGCTTCCCGTCATCGATTGCCTCAAACACAAGTAGAAGCGTCATTACCTTTGTAACAGATGCGCAAGGGCGCTGTTCGTGCGAGTTTTTTTCATAAATAATCTTGCCTGTTGTCGCTTCCATAAGTACTGCCGACGGTGCGGTTATGCTGTCGTCTGTCACTGCATTAACCTGCATCGGAAATATTGATGCAAACACAAAAGCAGTGCAAAGCAAAGCTGAAATAATTGCCTTTTTTGCACTATAGGAGATTGCTCTAAAACAGTCGGGCAAAGAAGATTTGACAATACCAATCTGTCTGCTCGAACTGCGTGTCGAGACACTCGACTTTTTTATCATAAAAAACACCTCGTTCATTAATATGAACAAGGTGTTTTTCGTATGCTGAGTATACTGCTTTTAAAGGCTGAAAATATTAATCAATCAGGCATACAGCGTGAGCTGAGATACCCTCAAGTCTGCCGGTAAAGCCAAGCCTTTCTTCTGTTGTGGCTTTAACGCTCACTGATGATATGTCAATACCGCAGGCATCGGCAATATTTTTTCTCATATCGTCAATATAGTCTTTCAGCTTTGGCTTCTGCGCAATGACTGTTGAATCAATGTTGACGATTTTATAGCCGTTTTCAGAAAGCACACTGCATACTTTCTTTAAAAGCAGTATGCTGTCGGCTCCGCTGTAGGCTTCGTCCGTGTCGGGAAAGAGCTTTCCGATGTCGCCGAGTGCCGCTGCACCGAGGAGCGAATCCATTATTGCGTGAACAAGCACATCTGCGTCAGAATGACCAAGTAAACCCTTTGCAAAGGGTATATCTACTCCGCCGAGAATGAGCCTTCTGTTCTCGGCAAATTTATGAACATCATATCCGTGACCTATCCGCATAAATCTCACCTAATTTATTGTCTTGTTTTTAAAATGCTTTCTGCAATGATAATGTCAATCGGTGTGGTCAGCTTGATGTTCTCAACGCTGCCCTTGACAACCTCAACCTCGCCGCCCATATTCTCAATAAGAGAGCAGTCATCGGTGAAGTTCACCGCATTGTCGCCTGCATTTTCAAGCGCAAATCTATACAGCTCGCACTCAAAAACCTGAGGCGTCTGAACTGCACGAAGCTGTGAACGCAGAGGTGTGCTTTCAATTTTATTGAAGCCGTCAACGACCTTGATTGTATCAGTGACAGATGTTCCGAGCGTTGCCGCACCTGTTTCAAAGGCGGCTTCAACAACTCTTTCTATCTCCTCAACCGTAATCAGAGGACGAGCGCCGTCGTGAATTGCATAATATTTTGCCCTTTCGCTTGCTCCGTTAATTCCGTTTCTCACGCTTTCAGCCCTTGAAGCTCCGCCGAGGACAAGCCTGCTGACCTTTGCAAAGCCGTTTTCGTCGACAATATCCTGTATCCGCTGTTTATCCTGTTCTCTGCAGACAACGACTATCTCGCTGATGCGGGGGGCTTGCTGAAAAGCTCTGAGCGTGTATTCAATTGCAGGATGCGACAAAAGCGGAATGAACTGTTTGCTGTCGGCAATGCCCATTCTTACAGAGCCGCCGGCGGCAACAATAATTGCAGATACAAAAGCTGACATACAATACCCCTCCGTATTAATCCGTATTAATTTATATCTTATCAAATGCCTGTTTTAAATCGTCAATCAAATCGTCAACGCTCTCGATTCCCACAGAAAGACGGATAAGGTCGGGAGCAACTCCTGCTTCGATGAGCTGTTCCTCAGTCATCTGACGGTGGGTGTGGCTTGCAGGATGGAGCAGACAGGTTTTTGCATCTGCAACATGGGTTGCAATTGTTGCAAGCTTAAGGCTGTCCATAAACTGAATTGACTTTTCTCTGCCGCCCTTTATACCGAAGGCAAGAACTCCGCACGAGCCGTCAGGCAGATATTTCTGTGCAAGCTCGTGATACTTATCGTCCTCAAGGTCGGGATAGGAAACCCAGGCAACCTTGTCGTTTGATTTGAGGAATTTTGCAATTGCAAGGGCATTTTCGCAGTGACGCTCCATTCTGACATGGAGTGACTCAAGTCCGTTCATCAGGTAAAATGCGTTCTGCGGCGACTGAATTGAGCCGAGGTCACGCATAAGCTGTGCCGTAGCCTTTGTTATGTAGCCGAGCTTTCCGAAGCGTTCTGCATAAATTATGCCATGATATGAATCGTCGGGAGTGGTAAGTCCGGGATATTTGTCGGCATAAGCCAGCCAGTCAAAGTTTCCGCTATCTACTATGCAACCTCCCACCTGTGTGGCATGACCGTCCATATACTTTGTTGTTGAGTGTGTGACAATGTCACATCCCCATTCAAAGGGTCGGCAGTTGATTGGCGTGGCAAAGGTGTTGTCAACG
>CALZCU010000027.1 GCA_945632055.1 uncultured Ruminococcus sp.
AGCTTATGTTGCCTGAGCTTGAAAAGGAAATTGCAATATCTATCCTGAATGAGTGCTGTATGGAAGAACAAAAGTTCCTTAGGAAGCTGGGTGGAAAACTATATGATAAACTGGAAGAAACATTGTCAGAGCTGAAAAGCAAGTATGATTTGTACATTGTCAGTAATTGTCAGGATGGCTATATTCAGTCTTTCCTTGATTTTCACAGTTTCGGGCAAATGTTTAAGGACTTTGAAATGTCCGGGAGAACAGGCAAAACAAAGGGAGAAAATATTCAATTGGTTATTAGTCGAAATCACATAGACAAGGCTGTTTATGTTGGTGATACACAGGGAGATTTCGATGCTGCAAAATCGGCAGGAATACCTTTTGTTTTTGCCGAATACGGATTTGGAAGTGTAGATAATTGCATATATTCTATAAATGAAATTTCTTCACTCCCAAATTTGCTTAAAAGAATTATTTAGTTTACCCATATATACATAGGAAAATGTTAAATTAAAAAAATTAATACAGAAATGGGGGGTAGAATGAAGCTCAATTTTATTGACAGCGGCAAGGATTTTGATTTCGGAAGAACATCAGAGGATTATGCAAAATACCGTGACATATACCCAAAAAGTATGTACGATAAGCTGGTTTCGTTCGGAATCGGAAAAGAAAATCAAAAAATACTTGACCTTGGCAGCGGCACAGCCGTTTTGCCGATTAATCTTTACCCTACAGGGGCGAGCTTTGTTTCAACTGATATATCCGAGAATCAGGTTGAGTACGGCAGAAGAATCGCCGCAGAAAATGGCTTTGACAACATCAGCTTTAAGGTTTGCAAGGCTGAAAATACCGGATTTGATGATAACAGCTTTGATGTTGTAACAGCGGTGCAGTGCTTTCAGTATTTTGACGCTGAAAGGGCAAGCGAGGAGATTTTCAGAATTTTAAAGCCAAAAGGAATTTTTTGCAAGATATTTATGGATTGGCTGCCGTTTCAAGACGAGATTATCGGAGAAATGGAACAGACGGTGTTGAAATACAATCCAAGCTGGAGCGGCTGCGGCTTTGAATGCTTCAGATATAAATATCCGTCCTGGGCAGAGGGCAGATTTGATATTGAAACAATCCACTCGTATGATGTCACGCTTGACTTTACAAAAGAATCGTGGCTCGGCAGAGTAAAAAGCTGTCGTGGAGTGGGTGCAAGCCTGCCGCCTGATGAGCTTAAAATGTTTGAAGCCGAATACGGTCAGATTATCGAAAAATACCCTGATGAAATTTTAAAGCTAAAGCATCAGATTCATATTGAAATCTACAAATCTTTGAAATAAAATCACCCTTCACAGGATAATAACTGTGAGGGGTGATTATTTATATTTTAATGTCCTGAATAGTTATGCGCCTTATCGAGCAGCATATCCTTGACCTTCATCAGCCTTGTGCGGCTGCTGCGGTCGTTTTCCTCAAGCTTCATTGAAATATACTTTATCGTGTCACGGTAACGGGGAATCATAACATGCTCAAGAGAGTTTACTCTTCTGCGTGTTTTCTCAATTTCAGCCGACATCATCTCGCAGTTTTTCTCAAGCTGAGCAAGCTTAATCAAATCGGGCAGAAGCCTTTGAAGCGACATTACTGCGTCGTCAAGCTCAAATGAGGTAAACGCAAAGCCGTACGGAAAAATATCTCCCTCGTCACTCGTTCGTGTTGAGGAGGTAAACACAGGAGTTTCAACGCTCATAATATTGTGCGATCCGACCTCAAGCGTGACCTGCTGCTTCGGCGACATAAGAGATGCGTCAAGAGCCTGCTTTGACATAACTGCGCTTGCGTTCACGAAGTGCGCATTACAGCTTGCAAGCTCGCTTTCAACCTTGTCACGAAGCTGTCTTGCTTCCTTTACAAGGTCAAGGAACTGCCGCATAAGCTCGTCACGCTTGTCCTTCAGCATTTTATGACCACGCACTGCGGTTGTAAGCTGTTTTTTCAGCTTTGACAACTGCATTCTTGTGGGATTAACATTCATTATTGCCATAAATCAGCACCTCAATGCAGTTATTGCTTGCCGTAAAATTCGTCGAGCATATCGTCCTTGATTCGCTTCAGCTCGCTTCGGGGCAGAATCTGAAGCAGCTTCCAGCCGATGTCAAGCGTTTCCTCAATCGAGCGGTTTGCTTCATAGCCCTGAGAAACATATTCTTTTTCAAACGCTTCTGCAAATTCTGCGTATTTTTTGTCCATATCGGTAAGTGCGGCTTCGCCGAGGATTACCATAAGCTCTCTTGCGTCCTTGCCTCTTGCATATGCGGCAAAGAGCTGATTCATCGTAGCGGCGTGATCCTTTCTCGTGCGGTCAGGACCTATACCCTTGTCCTTAAGTCGTGAAAGAGAGGGGAGAACATCAATCGGAGGAGTTACACCCTTACGGTAAAGCTCTCTTGAAAGAATAATCTGTCCCTCGGTAATATAGCCTGTTAGGTCGGGGATAGGATGAGTTTTGTCGTCCTCAGGCATTGTAAGAATCGGAATAAGCGTAATTGAGCCGTCCTTGCCTTTGAGTCTGCCTGCTCTTTCGTAGAGCGTAGCAAGGTCTGTATACATATATCCGGGGTAGCCTCGTCTGCCGGGAACCTCTTTTCTTGCGGCTGAAACCTCACGCAGAGCGTCTGCGTAGTTTGTGATGTCGGTCATAATGACAAGCACATGCATACCGAGGTCAAAGGCAAGGTATTCTGCGGCAGTCAGAGCCATTTTTGGGGTTGCAATTCGCTCAATCGCAGGGTCGTTTGCAAGGTTTACGAACATAACCGTTCTGTCGATTGCGCCTGTTTCCTTGAAGGACTCAACAAAATAGTTCGACTCCTCAAAGGTGATGCCCATTGCTGCAAATACAACGGCAAACTGCTCGTCCTTTCCTCTTACGGCGGCTTGCCTTGCAATCTGAGCCGCAAGCTGAGAGTGGGGAAGTCCCGACGCTGAGAAGATAGGGAGCTTTTGACCTCTTACGAGCGTGTTAAGTCCGTCAATTGCGGAAACGCCTGTCTGAATAAACTCCTGCGGATAATTTCTTGCGGCAGGATTCATCGGCGTACCGTTTATATCAAGTCTTTTTTCGGGGATAATGGCAGGACCTCCGTCAATCGGATTTCCCAAGCCGTCAAAAACTCTTGACAGCATATCTGGAGATACGGGAAGCTCCATTGACCTGCCCAGAAAACGAACCTTTGAGTCGGCAAGGTTAATGCCTGCCGCAGATTCAAAAAGCTGAACAAGAGCGTTGCTGCCGTTTACCTCAAGCACCTTACAGCGGCGTGTTTCTCCGCTCGGAAGCTCAATTTCGCCAAGCTCGTCATATTTAACATTCTCAACATCGCTTATCATCATAAGAGGGCCTGCAACCTCTCTTATTGTGCGGTATTCCTTCGGCATCAGTCGTCACTCCTTTTCAGAACATCATCTATTTCACTGTCAAGCTGTGCTTCAATCTGCTCAAATTCCTCGTTGATTTTGTCCTCAGGCTCATATTTGAATCTGCCTATGCGCTCTCGGACGGGAATATTGACAAGCATTTCAATGTCTGCACCCTTTTTAAGTCCGTCAAGAGCCTTGTCGTAGTAGCTGAGAATTGCCCTCATCATAAGCACCTGCTTTTTGAGCGAGGTGTAGGTGTCTGTCGGGTCAAAGGCATTTTGGTGCAGATAGTCCTCACGAATTGACCTTGCAGTTTCAAGCTTGAGCCTGTCGGGAGCAGAAAGTGCGTCCATACCTACAAGGTTTACAATTTCCTGAAGCTCGGATTCGTCCTGAAGAAGAGCCATAAGCCTTGAGCGAAGCTCGGAAAAATCGGGAGCGGCATTTTCTGCATACCAATCCTTTAGCTGGTCGGTGTAGAGAGAATAGCTCGTCAGCCAGTTTATTGCAGGGAAGTGCCTTTTGTATGCAAGATTTGCGTCAAGTCCCCAGAAAACCTTTACAATTCTCAGCGTTGCCTGAGAAACAGGCTCAGAGATGTCACCGCCCGGAGGTGATACTGCACCGATTACCGAAAGCGCACCCTCGGTATCCTCACTGCCGTTTACGATTACTCGTCCTGCTCTTTCGTAGAACTGAGCAAGGCGGCTTCCGAGGTAAGCAGGATAACCCTCCTCACCGGGCATTTCCTCGAGTCTGCCCGACATTTCACGCAGAGCCTCAGCCCAGCGAGAGGTTGAGTCAGCCATAAGCGCAACGGTGTAGCCCATATCACGGAAGTATTCTGCAATGGTTATGCCTGTGTAAATTGAAGCCTCACGAGCCGCAACAGGCATATCGGAGGTGTTTGCAATAAGCACAGTCCTCTCCATAAGCGAGTTGCCTGTTCTGGGATCCTTAAGCTCGGGAAATTCATTGAGTACATCGGTCATTTCGTTGCCACGCTCACCGCATCCGATGTAGACAATAATGTCAGCCGCCGCCCATTTTGCAAGCTGGTGCTGAACTACCGTCTTTCCTGAACCAAACGGTCCGGGAACAGCCGCAACACCGCCCTTTGCAAGCGGAAACAGAGTGTCGATAGGTCTTTGACCTGTGGTGAGAAGAATATCGGGAGATAGCTTTCTTTTGTATGGTCTGCCGACACGGACAGGCCAGGTTGTATACATTTTAACCTCAAAGGTTTCCTTTTCGCCTTTGATTACTGCAACGATTTCATCAATGGTGAAGTCGCCCTCTTTAATGCTTTCAACAGTACCCTGAGCCTTGTTCGGCACGAGGATTTTGTGGAGAACGGCGTTTGTTTCCTGAACAGTGCCGAGAGTGTCGCCCGATACTACGCTGTCGCCCTTCTTAACGGCAGGAGTAAAGTGCCATTTCTTTGTGTGGTCGAGCGAGGGAACATCAACGCCCCTTTTAAGATTTGTTCCGGCAACCTTCATAATTTCATTGAGAGGGCGCTGAATACCGTCATAAATTGAGCCGATAAGACCGGGGCCAAGCTCAACCGAGAGCGGAGCGCCCGTTGACTCAACTGTTTCTCCGGGACCTAAGCCCGAGGTTTCCTCGTAAACCTGTATGGAAGCCTTGTCGCCGTGCATTTCAATTATTTCGCCGATAAGACGCTGACTGCTTACCCTGACAACATCAAACATATTTGCATCACGCATTCCGTCTGCAATTACCAGAGGGCCTGCGACTTTTGTAATTATTCCTGTTTTCAAATTATACACCTCAATCGTTGAAGATTATATCGGAGCCGACTGCCTGCTCAACAAATGATAACAGCCGCTTTACGCCGATTCCCGTATTGCCCTTGACTCCGGGAATGGGAATTATTGCAGGAGTCAGCCTTTCTTCATAACGGCTGCGCTCTTTTTCAACCTGACCGAACAGCTCCTCGGTGAGAAAGATAACTGCATAGCTGTCACTGTCGGCAATTCTGCGCAGAAGATGCGCACATTCCTCGCCGCTGTCACAGGGGTAGATGTCAAGCCCGATTGCGCAAAAGCCCTTAATGCTTTCGCTGTCGCCGATAACGGCAATATTTTTAGCCATATATCTCACGCAGCCTTTCCTTGATTATTTCCTTGTCGGTGCGTGTGCGAAGTCCGCTTGCAATAATGTGAACAGCCTTTTTTTCAGCCTCACAGCCAAGGTAATAGCCGAGCAGCGGCTCAGCACCCTCGCTTGCCCGCTTGCAGCACTCCCTGCAAATGCCTATGAGCTTGTTGTCGACAAAGCGTTCAAACGCAGACGGAGAGCTTTTGTACTCCTCAATTGCCGATTTACAGCTGTATTCGCTGTACTTTGAAAGCTCGTCAACAAGAGCGTCAATACCCTTCAGAACAGCCGAAATAACTGAGCTTTTTCTGAAGCTTTCAACATCGCACAGAGCCTTCAGAAGATAGTCCATACTTGTGCCTGTTCTTGCACTGCGCAGGGCAATCTTTATATTATTGTAAAAAACAAGCGTCCTGAAATACTGCTTTAAAAATTCCGAGTCTGAGCCTTCGGCATCGGAAAGCATTTTTTTCATAGCCGCCCTGTCGATAACCGCATCGCTCATTCTTGCGTCGCCTGTGTGCGCAAGAAGCTCATACGCTTCGTCTGCGGCGGCTGACAGCCATTCGGGAAGAAGCGAGGTTTTCCTCTTTTCAACTGCTTCTCTTAGAGTATCAAGGCTTATTGTGCTCGGTTCTAAAATAAGCTCATCGTAGCTTCGGTCAGCCATTGTGCCTTTAAGAACAACCTTGAGATTGTGTGCGTCGTTCTGATAGAAGAACGGAGCGAAAATATTAAAATCGGGAGCAACGCTTTTAAGGTATTCCCACATTGCGGCTGTGTGGCTGTCTATGATTTCGTCAACCGTGCCGCCGTCACCGTAGCCCTTGTCAGACAAAAGCCTGATAAGCTCGTCCTCGCCCGAGCAGTCGAGCAGTCTTTCTATTTCGGCTTTTGTGAAAAGAGAGGTTTCCCTTGCACGGACAGAGCCTATGGAAAATTCATATGATAATGCCATTGAATTCCTCCTTACTCCGAAAACAGCTCACGGCTGATTAAGTCCTCAAGCTCACCGCTTTTTTCGTTGATTAATGCGGAGAAATCCATATTTTCCTCAATGTCGCCGCATCTGAGAATAAATCCGCCCGAAATATCAGCAGGAACACTGCTTACAGAGGCTTTTACTCCGCACTGTGAAAGTCTGTTTTCAAAGTCCTTTGGAAGCCTTTTTATGTCCTTTTCATTAAGCAGAATTTCTCCCGACTTGCCACTCAGCTTTGAAGCGAGCTTATAGATGATTTCAAAATAATCCTTGTCGCCGAGATTGAGGAGGTATTCGAGTATTTTTTTAAGAGTTATGTCAATTTCACTGCGCCGACGCTTGAGAAGTGCATTTCTTATTTCAAGCTCTGCACGGCTTTTTGCAGAGGCGTTGAGCTGTTTGATTTTAGCGTCTGTTTTCAAAGCAATCTCAAGTGACGCTTTTTCAGCTTCAGCCTTGCCCTCTGACTTGATTTGCGAGCAGATTTCGGCTGTTTTTGCAGCTGTTTCGTTTATGCTTGCATCGCAGTCTGCCTTAATGCGGTCAAGAATTTTGTCGCCGCCGTTCATACAGACCCCACCTTTCGCTAAAAATTAAAATCAGATATTAAGTCCGGGAACGGAGATAACAACGAGAAGTGAAACGATGAAGGAGAGCAGAGCGTAGATTTCAACAAGAGTAACGGAAACCATTGCCTTTGAGAAATTTCTGTCGTCCTTTGCGCTCATTGCAATGCCCGAAACGGCAGCTCGTCCCTGAGCAAAGCCTGAAACCATACCGCCGATGCCGATTGCAAGAGAAGCTCCGAGATAAGCAAGACCCTGACCGACTGACGGCATTGCACCGCCGAGAACACCGCATTTAACAAGAATAAGGAAGCCTACGATGAAACCGTAAAGTCCCTGTGTGCCGGGCAGAAGAGTGAGAACAAGCATTTTACCGAATTTTGAAGAGTCCTCCGAGAGAACACCCATTGAAGCCTGTGCTGCGCCGCCAACACCCTTTGCAGAGCCGTAGCCTGCGAGAGCTGTTGCGATTGATGCGCCTAAAAGTGCAAAAAATATTCCGTTCATTTTGTTTTTTCCTCCTGTATTTTAATATATTTACTTTTCAGTGAGAACGGCTCAAATTCCTGTCCGCCGCCCTCGTAGAATTTGCTGAACATTTCAACATACTGTAATCTCATTGTGTGAACATATGAGCCGAGTGCATTAAGACCTATATTAATTGCGTGGCCGATAACAAGGATAACGACCATAATGATACAGCCGACCCAGCTTGTACCGAACATTGTGGCAAGCATATTGAACACCTGAGCCATAACACCTGTTGTAAGACCGAGTGCGAGAAGTCGGGAGTAGCTGAGCAGGTCACTGATGTAGCCTGTTATATCATAGAGAGAAGCAAGTCCTCCGATGACCTTGCCAAAGCCCTTTTTGTGTCTGCCCTGAGTAAGAACAAGTCCGACTGC
This sequence comes from uncultured Ruminococcus sp., assembly GCA_945632055.1. GTDB lineage: Bacteria > Bacillota > Clostridia > Oscillospirales > Acutalibacteraceae > Ruminococcoides. Next base: position 7,980 of record CALZCU010000027.1, read on the forward strand.
GCAGGCGATTGCAATTCCTGCTCCGATGCTGAGAACAACGGGTGATACAGCCATTCCGACTGCAAGCACTGCAAAGCCGATAAGCATAAGCATCCATAGTCCTGTATCAAGAAAAGCACCGCTGTAGTTCTTGTGCTTTAAGCAGACATAGAACTTACAACCCATACCGACAAGTATATGAACAAGACCGAATGCGATTGAAATAATCATCAGCGTTAATGCGTCCTTCTGAGGGTCGAGAGTCGGCCACGGCAGAATGTCAGCCATTGTAACCGATGCACCCGTAAAATGATTGTAAAGAACTGCGGGTGCGTCGCCGAAGATGCTTCCGAACACAAGTCCCCACAGGAAGGTGGAAACACCGCAGTATTGGAACAGCTTTAGGTTGTTCCTCATCTGAGTATCCGGCTTGAACACCTTTAACACGATTCCGATTACAATCGTCATAAGCAGTCCGTAGCCTGCGTCTGAAAACATCATTCCGAAGAAGAAGTAGAAGAAGAACGCAAGCAGGGGAGTTGGGTCTATATCGTCGTG
>CALZCU010000028.1 GCA_945632055.1 uncultured Ruminococcus sp.
CATTGAGAGGCTCTCTGTCGGGATTGGCAGGTGCAGGATTAAAGCTGCGGCTTGCATTGTAGGGGCGTTTGCCGCCTCTGCCTCTGCTGTAGCCGCCCTTGCGGAAATTGCTCTTAACCTTGGGGTCGGGACCGATAACAACATGACGGTTAGCGTTTTCACCCTCGCTCCAGGATATTGCGCCGTTTACCTTCTGAACAGCCGTGTGAATGATTCTTCTTTCATAGGGATTCATAGGCTCAAGATTTGTCTTTCTGCCTGTCTTGACAGCCTTGAAGGCAAGCTTTCTGCCGAGAATTTCAAGAGTTTTTTCTCTTTTTTCTCTGTAGTTGCCTGTGTCGATTGTAACCTTGAGGTAGCCGCTGTCAGCGTGGTTTGCAACAAGGCTTGTGAGATACTGCAATGAGTCGAGAGTTTCGCCCCGTCTGCCGATTACAAAGCCTACATCTTCGCCCGAAAGGTCGAACTCAATGCCGCCCTCGACGAGCTTTTTCTCAATTACAACGCCTGAAAGATTCATCTTGTCAAGCACATTTCTAAGGAACTGCTCAGCCTTTTCTTCGGGAGTTTCCTTGATAGTTACCTTAACCTTTGCAGGAGCGCCGCCGAAAAGACCGAATTTCTTTTTCTCGGCACGCTGGATAAGCTCAAATTCAACCTCGTCCGTATCGCTCAGACCAAGCTGTCTTTTTGCGTCATTTAGTGCGTCAAGCTCTGTATCGCCAACGCCTATTACTTCTTTTATCACGATTTTCACCTTTTTTTCTTCTGAATGATAGTTCAGTATTACTTCTTTTTCTTCTTTGAGGTGTTTGCGCCCTCACCTGATTTAAGCTCGTGGGGAGCGTAAACATAGGGAACCTTAGCCTCGTTTTCAAACATAAGCGCAGCGTGTCTTGCTTCCGAATTTGCAGTGAGCTGAACAGGACTGAATACTCTGCTCAGGACAATCGACTGAACAAGACTGATTACTGCCGAGATAATCCAATAGTACGCAACGGCTGCGGGAACTGTAAATGCGATGTAAGCCGAGAAAAGCGGAAAAACAACGAGCATTATCATCATACAGCCCATCTGCTGTCCCATCTGATTCTTGTTGATTCTCATCATAATAAGCTGAGAGCCGATATTTGACGCAAAGCAGAGAACCGGAAACAGGATATACCACGAGAGAAAGCCGTAGTCCTTTGGAATAGCAAGAAGGTCAACACCAAAGTGGTTGAAGCCTTCGGTAAACATTTGTATTGTAGAAATTTCCGAACTGCTGAATATGCCCTGAATTGCTTCGGTGTTCATAATGTTCGGGAATATTTTTATCAAGCTGATTTCCTGATAGGTCGGGTTAGTGCTTGCAGTATAACCCGGAATTGTGTTTACATAATTAATTGCATTGTTAACATCCTGCGAGTTGAGGTGCAGGGTGTTTGTAAGCGGATAAGCAACAGCATAGAAAATACCGAGGATAACAAGCATTGGAAGAAGCGTTGTAAGACAGCCGCCCATCGGCTTTACTCCCTCTTTTTCGTAGAGCTTGTTAAGCTCCTCCTGATATTTCATTCTGTTGTTTGCGTATTTTTCCTGAAGCTCCTTTTGCTTTTTAGAAATTTTCGCAGTGCCTGCCATAGACTTCTGCTGTTTAACGGAAAACGGAAACAGAACAAGCTTTACAATGACAGTAAAAACGATGATTGAGAGTCCGAAATCTCTTAGTAAATAGAAAGCTCCCCAGAGTATGTAGCCCAGCAAGCTTCCGAGAAATCCGAAAATCTGCATATTGTTACCTCACTTTTGAGTATGATGTGCAATCACGGCAAATACAATATGCGTGTTGCTAATTTCTCTTGCCTGTCCTTTTTTCGGGAACAGGGTCGTAGCCGCCCTTGGAAAAAGGGTTGCATCGCAAAACTCGCCATACGGTAAGGAAAAATCCCTTGAATGCACCGAAGCGTTCAATAGCTTCAAGACCGTACTGCGAGCAGGTTGGAATGTACTTGCAGTTAGCTCCCAGACCGGGCGAAATAGATTTTTGGTAGAATTTTATCAGAGCAATAAGTATTTTTTTCATTCCAAAGCACCTGCCGACTGCAAATGCTGTTTCATAGCCCTTAAAACAGTCTGCGACTTTACAAAGGGAGTTTTGCCCCTTGCAACAAAAACGAAGTCGTAGCCCTGCTTCAAATCGGGATAAAGCTCGTAGTATGCCGCTCTGATAACCCGTCTTGCTCTGGAGCGTTTAACAGCCTTGCCGATCTTTTTGCCTGTGGTAATTCCGAAACGCAGGTTATTGTTTTTATTTTTAATTACATAGGTCACAAGAACAGGACTGACATAGGATTTTCCCCTTTTGTAAAGACGGGAAAAATCCCTGTTATCCTTTAAGGTGATGTATTCACTCATAACATAAACACCGCCGGCAAATAAGCTGCATTAAAAGTGGAGAACCTCGACGCACAGTTCGAGCAGACAGGCTGATGTTAACAAGCCTTCTCTACCCGACCGTTTTCGAGCAACTTCCAATAAAGTTAAAAAAGAAAGACCACCGCAAATAGTGGCCTTTTCAAGGCAAGACCGCAAAATCAGTAAGACAATCTTTTTCTGCCCTTAGCTCTTCTTCTTGCTAAAACCTTTCTGCCGTTTGCTGTAGCCATTCTCTTTCTGAAGCCGTGCTCCTTCTTTCTGTGGAGCTTCTTAGGCTGATATGTTCTCAACATAATTTGAAAACCTCCCTTCAAAATATAACCTTGCAATATAGCATTATATCGTAATTTTCAGATTTCGTCAAGGCTTTTAGTCGAATTATTTTTCAATTGCAGAAAAAAGGCAGCGTGACGCTGCACCCGATTCGAGTAGATAGCTTGGTATTTTGTTGTAATACGATTTCCCGACCGAAAAGGTTGTTTTAGCAATCACCTTTGATATGGCGTGACGCTGCACCCAATTCGAGCAGATAGGTCGGACAAATAATGTATAGCGGTATCCCGACTGATAGTACAATTTCGTAGGGACACGGCGTGCCGTGTCCGAGCTAACCGCAACGGCAACCTTAACAAACAACTCCGCAGGGGCGGATATCATCCGCCCGACCGAGTACCTCGGTTCGTAATTCGTGTAGACAGCTCGGATTTATTAATTACAACGGTTTCCCGACTGTATTTATATTTTTAATAGCGTAGTGAACAGTCTTGACTGTTCCGCAGAATTACGGCAAACCCATCGGTCGGGCAACTGCAATTAAATTCACACAATTACTGTCTGCTCGAATTAGATGCAGCGTCACGCTGCCGGGCGGATAATATCCGCCCCTACGAGGTTGATTATTACAGTAAAAATTATAAATCAGTTGTGTTTGATGTTCACTGCCGGACACGGCACGCCGTGTCCCTACGAAATTGTGCGATACAAAAACACTCAGTCCGTAATTCTATAAAACCTTTTTGCGTTTTCGCTTGTGATGTCCAGAACCTCCTGAACGCCCATATTTCTCTCCGATGCGATTTTTTCAGCCGCAAACAAAATCATAGAGCTGTCGCATCTCTTTCCACGAAACGGAACGGGAGCCATATACGGAGCGTCGGTTTCAAGCAACAGCCTGTCAATCGGAATTTCCCTTGCAACCTCAACGCTGTGGCGGGCATTTTTGAAGGTCACAACTCCGCCCAAGCTGATATACATTCCCAGCCTTACAGCCTCCCTCATCAGCTCAACGCTCCCCGAAAAGCAGTGAACAAGCGCATTCGGGCGGTACTTCCTCAACAGCTCAAAGGTATCTCCGTGAGCCTCCCTGTCGTGAACGACAAGCGGCATTTTCAAATCAAGCGAGAGCCTTATCTGCTCCTCAAAAACCCTTTTCTGCTTATCCTTTGGAATGTCCCAGTGATAGTCAAGCCCCGTTTCGCCGATTGCAACTACCTTTTTGTGGGCGCAAAGCTGAGCGATTCTGTCGAGGTAGTCGCAGGGAATATCCTCAAGATTTTCGGGGTGAAAGCCTACGGCGGCATACATAAAATCGTATTTTTCGGCATACTCTATGCTCTTTTCGGCTGTTTTCAAATCAACCGAGTTGTTCACAACTGCGCAGACGCCTTTGTCCTTCAGACTGCCGAGCAGTTCAGAGCGGTCGCCGTCAAACCATTTGTCATCATAATGAGCGTGTGCGTCAAAAATATTGCAATAATTCATTTTATCACTCCGTATCACTGCGGATAATTTCAATTCCGCCCTGCTTGAGAAGCGGCAAAATCTTTTTCTCAGCGTCGTTGTCGTCTGCATAAGCGCTGATATTTATTCCGTCCTCGGAATCATTTGGGTAGATTAGAATTTTTTTGCCTGCTTCGCTTTCCTCAATTTCAACGAAGTCAATATCGTCATAGCCGTAAAAATTTTTCGTCACATCAAAATAGTGGGAATTTACCTTTACTCCGCTTTCAAAAATTGAAATTCCGTTTGTTGCGTTTAGAAATACGAAAATCAGCGCAACGAGATAGAAAAGATATAAAATCACCCTTGTGCGCTTTTTGGATTTGTCGGAATTGAAGATTGCGTCATAGTCCTGCATCTTCTGATACTTGCTCTTGAAGAATTTGCGGTAAATCCTTTCCTTAAGAAAGTATGCGGCGGCAAAGCTGCAAAACAGCGCAGGAATAATACAGCTTACGGCATTATACAGCTCAAGAGGACTTGCGTAAAGCGCAGAGTGATATAGTATTCCCGAAATTGCGTAATACATTCCGATGCAGACGGCAAGGAACGGAATCAGAAGCATACCGCAGGAAGCTAAATAGGGAACGAATCCGCTTGTGCCCTTGTACTCCTTAAGTCCGTCCTTCAGACACTCGTATTCCTCTGTGAGAATCGGCTCAGGCTCGTCACAGCTCACCATATATTCCATAAGTCTGTCCTCATAGACGAGCTTGTTTTTCTTCTTCTGATATTTTTTAAGAGCCTTTTTGTAGTCGCCTGCAAGAAAATCCCTGTATTCGTCAGAGGCAAAGGCGCACTGCTCAAAGCCGAAGTAAAGACCGAAAAGATAGTCGTAAACCTCGTCAAGTGCTTCAGGCTCAATGCTTTCCCTGTTGAAATCCTCGGCAAAGTCGATTCCGACGGTGGCGAGAACATTTTTTCTCAGCTGTTCTTCAAGCATTTTTTCGCTTTCCTCTTTTGAGAAAAACTCCTTGAGCTTTGGAAGAACGGCGGTGAAATCGTCTGCAAGCCTGTCAAAGCAAAGCTCCATTCGCCTTTCGTTTTCGATAAAGCAGTAGAACCAGCAGGAAAAATTATCCCTGTCAAAAAGACCGATGATGTCATACATCATACATCTCAATGGCAAATCGCTCCGCTTTGAAAAGTCGACAATGATGTTAAGACCGCTTTTTTCAACAGTACCTCCGCAGTCAAGGCTGTATTCAAACTCGACATTGAATCGGTTAAAGCAAAGAGTGCCGATAGCAGAGTCCTCGTCACGAATAAATCTCGTTGTGAAAGCGTCGGTGGTATCGGCAAATATATTAAATTTTCGTTCAAATACATTTATTATATCGTTTACCATATTTGTATGTCTTTTATTCCTTGAGCTTGTTGAGCTTTTCAATGTGCTTTGCTCTTTTGTATCTGTACAGAATATTCTCCGCCCATTCACGGTCAATTTTGATAAAGCCCTTCAGCTTTTTGTCCTTGACTGCGAAACGGTCGATGATATCCTTTGACTTTGCGTAGATTTCAAGCCTTGCAGTCTGAACAAACGGCTTTTTTTCCTCGCCTGCAAAATATGTAAAGCCCATCGTGTTGGTTTCCCTGTCGTACATCGACAGGTAGCCGTTGGTAATTTCCGCACCGTCAAGCTTTCTGGAAACCGTCTGACCGATTGCAAGCTTAGTCAGCTCAACAGCCATATCGTCAAGCCCCGACTCAAAAATAAAAATCTTTTCCTTAAACGAGTTGAAGTCGGGAGCAATTCTCTTGTTGATGTTGCGCAGATTGCTGTACTTTTCTTCAAGCTCGCTGTCGCAGAGCTGATAGCGGTCAATCTTCGGGATAAGATAAATCATAAAGCGGTTTTTCATATCATTATATAGTATAGGATATGTCAGCCTTGCGCTGTAGTTGCAGGAAGGGCATCTCCACGCAAAAAGCTCGCCGTCAAGAACTCTGCTTCTCAGAGCCTTGTTGACGGTCGGATTGACGCTTGTATATATCTCAGCCTTTCCAAGCTCTCCGCACATCGGGCAGACAACAGCCTTTGTAACCTTGTTATCGGGCATAATTAACACCTCACTGAGATTAATTATACCAACAGACAATGCTTTTAACAAGTAATTTTTAAAAAAATGTTGATTTTATCAAAAATATCTGTCATAATAATAGTATGAATTTTCTATTTACTGTCAGTAACAAATAAGGAGAATTGATATGACAATATTCGATACCGTTAAGGGAACAGTAAACACCGCTGTTGATACAATTTCGGCAGTTGCACAGTCAATTGTTGAAAAGAACAGAACCAACGCTAAGCTCAACAGGCTCAGACTTGTTATGAAGAATGAAAGCGAGCTTATGAACAGAGCCTACATTGCTCTTGGCAAGCAGTATTACGAAATGCAGAAGAAGGGTGAAACAGAGGTTACCGAAAACCAGAAAAAGCTCTTTGAGGTTGTCGAGAAGTCAAAGGCGAAGATAGCCAAGGCAAGGGAATGCTACAGAAGCATTGTTGACAGTCAGAACGATGTTTTCTACGGCTCGGTTGAGAAGCCCGATTACAGCGCAGGCGAGGTAATTGACATCACTGTTGCCTGCTCAAACGAGAGCGAATACAAAACATCTCCGTTTGAAAGCACAGAGGAAAGCACTGCCGAAGCAGTTGAGAACACCGCCGAGCAGGAGGAAGCTCCTGTTGAAGCAGAGCTTACAAAGGCAGATGCAGATGAGGAAGCTGAGGAGGACAGCGAAAGTCCTGAAGGCGAGCTGTTCTAATTTACAATTTACAATTTACAATTAAAAATTAACAATTTACAATTAAAAATTAACAATTAAAAATTAACAATTAAGGTCGGGAAGAAAGCTTAATGTAACAGAAAGGCTCTTTTCCCGACCGTATTTATTGTTATTGCACCAATTCGTAGGGACACACCGCCGGAACAGTCAAGACTGTTACCCACGCTATTAAAAATATAAATACAGTCGGGAAACCGTTGTAATTAATAAATCCGAGCTGTCTACACGAATTACGAACCGAGGTACTCGGTCGGGCGGATAATATCCGCCCCTACGGAATTGTGCGTTAAGGCTACCGTTGCGGTTAGCTTGGACACGGCACGCCGTGTCCCTACGAAGTGGATTTTAACACTCAACATAACGGTCGGGCAACCGTTCCTGTTTTAATAACCGTTCTGTCTGCTCGACCTCAATTGTTAATTGTTAATTGTAAATTGTTAATTAAAAAAACGAAGCACCGCTTTACAGCGATGCTCCGACCGTATTAATTTTCATTATCGGGTTTTCTTCCCGAGCTAAAAATTATTTCTTGCCCTTGTATGATGTGTGCCAGATTTCCTTAGCGTATTCAACAATTGCACGGTCTGATGAGAACTTGCCTGCGTTGGCAACATTCATCAGGCACTTCTTGCCGAATGCCTTGCGGTCTGCATAATCTGCATTAGCCTTAATCTTTGCATCAACATAGAGAGGAAGGTCATAGATAAGGAAGTAGTGGTCAGCAGCCTGCCAGGATGTACCCTTGAGGAGTGCGTCGTGAAGCTCTCTGAAGCTGCCCTCGCCCTGTGCACCGTCATCGTCAAATGTGCCGTCGATAAGAGTGTCAACAACTCTCTTGATTTCAGGGTTAGCGTCATAGAGTGCCTTCGGGTTGTAGCCCTCTGCCTTAAGTCTTTCAATATCCTCAACTCTTGCACCGAAGATGTACTCGTTCTCTTCGCCTGCGCACTCTGCAATTTCGATGTTTGCACCGTCATATGTGCCGAGTGTAACTGCGCCGTTGAGCATAAACTTCATATTACCTGTACCGGAAGCCTCAAGACCTGCCGTTGATGTCTGCTCTGAAATATCAGCAGCAACAACAATCTTCTCAGCGTAGGATACATTGTAGTTGGAGATGAAGTAAACCTGGAGAAGATCCTTTGTGTCGGGATCGTTGTTTACAAGGTTTGCAATCTCGTTGATGTACTTAATGATTGCCTTTGCTCTTGCATAGCCGGGAGCAGCCTTTGCACCGAAGATAAAGGTTGTGGGAGTCCAGTTTTCAAGCTTCTTCTCCTTGAGTCTGAAGTAGATTGTCATAATGGAGAATGCGTTGAGAAGCTGTCTTTTGTACTCGTGAAGTCTTTTTACCTGAATATCAAAGATAGAATCGGGGTTGATGTCGAAGCCGTCCATCTTCTTGAT
>CALZCU010000029.1 GCA_945632055.1 uncultured Ruminococcus sp.
CTGCAATAATTACGCCAAAGCCGTTTTTCTTTGCGTTTGCCGAAAACTCGATTGCAGCGTCGGGTGTTCTGTGAGCGCTCATTACGTGCACCTCGTACTCAACGCCGACATCCTTTAACTTTTTGACAGCCTTTGACACTACGGGAAAATCACTGTCTGAACCCATTATGATTGCAACCTTCTTCATAATATGCTCCTTTTCTGCTTCACAATATACAGTACGACTGAAAAACTGTATATGTCTGCTTATATTTTAATATCTTTTATATTATATTAAAAAACTGTTAAAATTTCAATAGAATACGGGAAATATTTTACAAACAATTAAATCAGGCGCAGCCGTCTGACTGCGCCGTAAGATATTGTGTTATGCTTTTGGTACATCGTCCTTCCAGAGCTCTCTTACTGCAGTTACATTACCTGCAAGACCCTGAATATCGGACGGAATAATGATTTTTGTTGCCTTGCCGTCTGCTGCCTTTGCAAAGGCTTCAAGCGATTTGAGCTGAATAATGCGGTCTGTCGGCGAAGCCTCGTTGAGCATACGGAGAGCGTCTGCGTTAGCCTTCTGAACAGTCAGAATAGCCTCAGCCTCACCCTGTGCTTCACGGATTTTCTGCTCCTTGACAGCGTCAGCCTTGAGGATTGCAGACTCCTTCATACCCTCGGCAACAAGAATCTGACTGCGCTTTTCGCCCTCTGCATCAAGGATTCTTGCACGGCGCTCACGCTCAGCCTTCATCTGCTTCTCCATTGCGTCCTGAATTTCTCTGGGCGGCAGAATGTTTTTAAGCTCGACACGAATAACCTTGATACCCCATGCGTCTGTAGCTTCGTCAAGGATAATTCTGATTTTGTCGTTGATTGTGTCACGAGATGTAAGCGTATTGTCAAGCTCAAGGTCGCCGATGATGTTACGCAGAGTAGTTGCTGTGAGATTTTCAATTGCGCTCAGTGGGCGCTCAACACCGTAGCAATAGAGCTTCGGGTCGGTAATTTCAAAATACACAACCGTATCAATCTGCATTGTTACATTATCTCTTGTGATAACAGGCTGGGGCGGAAAGTCAACAACCTGCTCTTTTAATGAAACCTTTTTTGAAATTTTATCAATGAAAGGAATTTTTACATGAAGTCCTGTGTCCCATGTTGCATAATATGCGCCGAGTCGCTCGATAACATAGGCGTGAGCCTGAGGAACGATTTTGATATTGCTTACGATAATGAGCAATACTACCAGAACAATTATTCCGACTATAATTAATCCAACCATAATAATATCTCCTTAAACTTCGTTAATAGGTTCTACCAGAAGCTTTACACCTTCGATTGCAAGCACCTTAACCTTGCTGTCCTTATAAATTGGAGCTGAGTCTGATTTTGCCGACCAGATTTCTCCCTCAACCTTTACCTGACCGATTTTCTGAGCGTCCTCAATGCCGCTGAGAACAACCGCTGTTTTGCCTATAAGCCTGTTTGCGTTTGTTTCAATGTTGCCTTTTCTGCTCTTCATTTTCCTGATAAGAGGGCGGGTTACAATAAGCGAAATGAGAGTTACCGCAAGAAAAGCAGCCGATTGAATCGGAATTGAATCGGTAAAAATTGATGTAATCGCCGCACAGACTGAGCCGAACACAAACCAGATTGACACAAGCTGTGCCGTAAATGCTTCGCAAACTGCCATAAAGACGGCAAATCCTATCCAGATAAAGGGCATATATTCTTCCATAAGCCTTCTCCTTTCCTGCTACAATTTTATCATAACAAGAGAGAATAGTCAAATTATTCAGCAGAATATTTTAATATAAATATACACATTTTAATTATTATATGCTATAATATAATTAATTATTAAATTGCAGGTGATTTTATGGCTTTTGATACATTTGACGAGGGCGTTGCCCCCGGCGGAATCAGAAATAAAAATGAAATCAGAGTATTGATTTGCTATGTATTTAATTCTGTTAAAGAAAATATGGATAAGGACTTAGTTGTTGAGGCTTTAAGAGAGGACGAGCTTGTAAACTACTTTGAAGCCGCCGCCGTATTCGACGAGCTTGTTAACAACGGAATCCTTAAAGAAAGCGAGATTGTTGACAACAAGCAGACCTATGAGCTGTCCGAAAACGGAAAAATGATTGCCGACCAGCTTGAAACAACCCTTTCTTATACAGCCAGAAACAAGGCTTGCGTATGTGCAATAAGACTTCTCGGTGAAAAGAAAAAGCAGAGGGAAAACTCGGTTGAAATCGTAAAAAATGATAACGGATACGATATTATCTGCAAAATTTCGGGCGGCAGTCTGAATTTACTTACATTTTCTCTGTTTGCGCCGACCTATCAGCAGGCTCTGATTATGAAAAAGAATTTTTATGAAAGTCCGACAGCTGTTTACAAGGTGATGCTTGCGCTTATGACGAATGACAAGGAAAGCGTCGGAGAAGCACTTGAAGCATTGTACGGCTTAGCACTGTAATTCAGAAAAACAAATTAAGCGAGAGCAGGAGCGTTACGCCCGGTACTCCGCCTGCAACGGAAACTATTATTGACAGCAGGCTGACAGGCAGAAAAACCCCCGTCAGTCCCGAGCTGAGATTGACTGCAAGCAGTGTTGCTCCGCCAACGGACATTGATAACAGCGCCCTTTTGAAAGGGTGCTTGTTTTTTCCTATGTAATAAATTACCGTAAAAATTATCAGCACCGCACCGAAAACTGCGGCTATTCCCCACCAAGGCATAATACACAACTCCGTATAGAAAAGAAAATAGACCGTCGGACATACATCCAACGGTCTATAATTATGCTTGAAGCTATTTAAATATTACTGTTAACCTGTGATAACCTTAAAATAGGAAAGCACATTAAGTACAATTACAAAGAGTACGAAAACAGCAGCAAATACCTTTGTCCAGCGGGAAAGAAAAGCGTCAATTGAACGAGCCTTGTTTTTTGAGAAGTAGGAGTCAGCTGCACCTGTAACTACGCCAAGACCCTGCTGATTACCCTCCTGAAGGATGATTACAACGATAATTGCAACTGAAACCAAGGCGAGAACAACGCCGAGAACAATGCCTAAAACACCCATTTTTATTCTTCCTTTCATAAGATGATATAATACGCATTAAATTGCATTAATTAACTATTCTATAGTAACACATAAATATTAATTTTGCAAGAGAAATTTTATATTTTTTACGGTTTACCTGTAAAAAGTTTTAGCCGTTAATCAGATTAACGAGAGCTGCTCGTCTGTTGTATCCTCATTTGAGGGCAACGCTCCGAGCGCAGGAAGCGAGCGTGTTCTGTATCTCTGCGGCTTTGCAAAGTCACCCTCGCTGTATTCGGAAATTTCAAAAAGCCTGTGACCTTTTTTCAGCTTCATAACGGCTACGCCCTGAGTGGAACGGGTTGTTTTCAGCGACAGCGCACCTGTGTGAACAAGCAACATTCTGCCCGATGAGGCTTTGAACAGAACCTCCTTGTCATCACTGAGGAACAACATTCCCGTCAGCGGAGATTTGTCCGAATAAGCTCCTGTCAGCTTTTTGCGGTTTGTCTTTGTGGCATATGCTTCAAGCGGTACCTTTGCCGCCTTGCCGTTTTCAAAGGCAAACAGAAGTATTCCCTTGTAATCCTTTGTTGCAACCATAAAGACAGCGTTTTCACCCTCGTCCATAGAGAGCTTTGCCGCTACATAATCACCGAGAACACTTGCCTTTGTGTCGGCAAAATCAGCCGCCTTTGCCTTGTAAACCTGACATTTGTCGGTAAAGAACAGCAAATCGCAATTGTTGGAAAGCTCAATTTCCTGCATTATTTCATCGCCGTCCTTCAGCTTGTGCGTACTGCTCATACGCAATGACTGTGGAGTGATTTTTTTGAAATATCCCTCTTTCGTAAAGAAGAGCGTTACGGGATAATCGGGGATTTCCTCAATTTCGTCCTCGTATTTTGCGCTGTCCTCGTAGATAATAATACTCTTTCTTGGCTGACCGTATTTTTCGGCTATTGCCTTCAGCTCCTTGACTATTATCGTTTTGATTCTCGACTTGCTTTTAAGGATTTCGTCAAGCTCTGCAATTTCCTTTTCGAGATCCTCAATATCCTTTGTGCGCTTGAGAATGTACTCTCGGTTGAGGTGGCGGAGCTTGATTTCAGCCACATACTCAGCCTGAATTTTATCGATTCCGAAGCCAATCATAAGGTTTGGAACTACCTCGACCTCTTCATCGGTTTCACGCACAATTTTTATAGCCTTGTCAATATCAAGCAGGATTTTTTCAAGTCCCTTTAAAAGGTGGAGCTTGTCTGCCTTTTTGCTTCGGTCAAAGAAGGTTCTGCGCTTTACGCACTCAATTCTGAAAGCCACCCATTCTTCAAGCAGTGCCTTTACTCCGAGCACCATTGGCACTCCGCCGATAAGGACATTGAAATTGCAGGCATACGAGTCCTCAAGGGTCGTGAAGCGGAAGAGCTTAGCCATCAGCTTTTCGGGGTCGACTCCACGCTTTAAGTCAATTGTAATCTTCAGACCGTCGATACCTGTTTCATCACGAATATCGGAGATTTCCTTGACCTTGCCCTGCTTTACAAGGTCGATGATTTTTTCAATGATGACCTCGCAGGTAGTCGTGCTCGGAATTGAGAGAACATCTATGCAGTTGGCAGACTTGTCGTATTCGTACTTTGCACGGAGCTTTATGCTTCCTCTGCCTGTTTCATAAATCTGATTAATAGCCTTTTCATCATAAATAATCTGACAGCCGCCGATAAAATCGGGAGCAGGCAGAGTTGATTTAATATCGTGTTCGGGGTCACGAATCAGCAAAGCTGTTGTTTCGCAGATTTCCTTTAGGTTGAACGAGCAGATGTTGGAAGCCATACCTACCGCAATGCCTGTGTTTGCATTTACAAGCACAGACGGAAACGCAACGGGAAGCAGTGAAGGCTCCTTCATAGTGTTGTCGTAGTTATCGACAAAATCTACGGTATCCTTATCTATGTCACGAAAAAGCTCGGCGCATATCGGAGCAAGCTTTTCTTCGGTGTATCTTGAAGCCGCCCAAGCCATATCTCTGCTGTAGAATTTACCGAAGTTGCCCTTTGAGTCAATATAGGGGTGCAAAAGAGCCTCGTAGCCTCTTGACAAGCGCACCATTGTATCGTAAATTGCGGAATCGCCGTGAGGATTGAGCTTCATTGTTGCACCGACAATATTTGCGGATTTTGTCCTGTTGCCTGTCAGAAGTCCCATTTTATACATTGTAAAGAGGAGCTTTCTGTGTGAGGGCTTGAAGCCGTCAATCTCGGGAATTGCTCTTGAGAGAATAACGCTCATCGCATAGGGCATATAGTTTTCACGAATGGTGGAAACTATCGGCTGTTCCACGACATCGCCTGCACCGTTAATTACTCCGTGAGTTTTGGGGGCAGTTGATTTTTGGGGATTTTTATTTTTAGAAGCCATTGTTTTCCACCTCCTGTCAGCTTACATCGAGATTGTCTATATATTCGTTGCCGTGCTCAACAATGTAGTCCTTTCTGCCCTGAAGATTGTCGCCGAGCAGAATGTCGAAAATCTCGGCAGTTTTCTCTGCGTCATCGGGCATAACCTTGATAAGACGGCGGGTGTCGGGATTCATCGTTGTGAGATTCATCATATCGGGTTCATTCTCACCCAGACCCTTGCTTCGCTGGATTGTAAATTTTTCGTTTCCTATCTGCTCAATAAATTTGTCCTTTTCAAGCTCGTCATAAGCAAAGTAGACATCATTTTTTGAGGTGATTTCATAGAGCGGAGATTCGGCGATAAACACCTTGCCCTCCTCAATAAGAGTTGGAGTTAAGCGGTACAGCATTGTCAGAAGCAGTGTGCGAATCTGAAATCCGTCAACATCGGCATCGGTACAGAGAATTACCTTGTTCCAGCGCAGATTATCCATATCAAAGCTTGACAGATTTTTATTCGCCTTTGACTTGACCTCAACTCCGCATCCGAGCACCCTGAGCAAATCGGTTATGATTTCGCTTTTAAAAATTTTATCGTAGTCAGCCTTTAGGCAGTTGAGAATCTTACCTCTTATCGGCATTATAGCCTGAAAATCAGGATTTCTTGCCTGCTTGCAGGCACCGAGAGCAGAGTCGCCCTCCACGATAAACAGCTCTCTTTGCTCGACATCCTTACTTCTGCAATCGACAAATTTTGCAACTCTGTTAGTAATATCGAGATTGCCCGAAAGCTTCTTCTTTATATTAAGTCTTGTTTTTTCGGCATTCTCTCGGCTTCGCTTGTTGACAAGCACCTGCTCTGCAATTTTCTCGGCTTCAAGCGGATTTTCTATAAAATAAACCTCTAAGCTCTGCCTTAAAAACGCTGTCATTGCGTCCTGAATGCCCTTATTCGTTACAGCCTTTTTGGTCTGGTTTTCATATGAGGACACGCTTGAAAACGAAGAAATTACACAGACAAGGCAGTCCTCAACATCATCAAATTTAATCTTGCTTTCAGTCTTGTTGTATTTATTGTTCTGCTTTAAATAGCTGTCAATCTGATAGACAAATGCGTTTCGCACAGCCTTATCGGGTGCGCCGCCGTGCTCCAGCCAGCTTGAATTGTGGTAGTATTCGGTAAGGCTCACCTTGTTTGAAAATGCAACGGCAATATTCATTTTGCACTTATACTCGGGCTTGTCCTCTCGGTCACGGGTTTTGCACTCCGTTTCCCAATGCTGAACCGAGGTAAGACCTCCGTCGCCTATCACCTCTGCAACATGGTCGACTACGCCGTTGGCATAATTAAAAGCTGTGGTATCAAACGACCTGCCGTTCTGGTTTTTGAAGATGAACTCGACTCCGGCATTGACAATCGCCTGTCTTTTCATTATGTCGGTAAAATAATCAGGCTGAATGTCAATATCGGTGAAAACCTCCAAGTCGGGCTTCCAATGAATTTTTGTTCCCGTATCCTTCTTGCTGTACGGCTCCTTTTTAAGTCCACCGACATTCTCTCCCTTTTCAAAATGAAGAGTATAGCGGTAGCCGTCACGGCGGATATCAACATCCATATATTCGGAAGCGTACTGAGTTGAGCAAAGTCCCAGACCGTTCATACCGAGTGAAAATTCGTAGCTTTCGCCCTCGTTGTTGTTGTACTTGCCGCCTGCGTACATTTCGCAGAAAACAAGCTCCCAATTGAACTTCTGCTCGACTTCATTGTAATCTACGGGGATTCCTCGACCGTGGTCCTCGACCTCGATTGAGCCGTCAGAAAAACGGGTTACGGAAATCTGCTTGCCGTAGCCCTCCCTCGCTTCGTCAATGGAGTTTGAAAGAATTTCAAATACCGAGTGCTGACAGCCGTCAATTCCGTCCGAACCGAAAATTACCGCAGGTCTTTTGCGGACACGGTCGGCTCCTTTGAGCGTTGTTATGCTGGTATTATCGTATTCATTGGTTTTCTTCCTTGCCATTTCACTCTTCCTTTGTTGTTTTTCGTGTACGGATGCTGTAGTAAAAATCTGTCGTGTATCAACAACAATTCAGTAATTACTGCGGGCGGATAATATCCGCCCCTACGAGATTGATTTTTACATTTATATTGATATAATACTTATATTTGATAATCACTGCCTGACGCAGTATGCTGTGTCCCTACGAATAAGGTTTTGCTATATTTCTATATCAGAATTATTTTTCGTTTCTGAGCTTTTTGATTTTGTCACGCAGATATGCGGCGTGTTCAAATTCAAGCAGCTTTGCCGCTGCCTTCATTTCCTTTGTCAGGCTTTCAATAAGCTGCTGCTTCTGTGCCTTTGACAGCTTCTTTGTATTCTTAAATTCGCTTTCATTATGGGTGGAAATTTCAAGAATTTCGCTGACCTTTTTAACAATCGTCTTGGGAGTTATGCCATGCTCCTCGTTGTACTTCTGCTGAATTTCACGGCGGCGGAGCGTTTCTTCAATTGCAACACGCATTGAGTCCGTCACGCTGTCGGCATACATAATTACCA
>CALZCU010000030.1 GCA_945632055.1 uncultured Ruminococcus sp.
AGGAGAAGGCTTGAAAGGTTCATCTGACCTTAAGTTGACGACATTGCCCTTTGAGAGGAGCTGTCATTTTGCTTGCTAAATAACTGAAGGGTGGAGAAAAACTTTTCCAATAAAATATAAGTTCATCTAACCTTCCACCCTTCCGTTACTGCGGTGGCAGTGACACCATCCCTCAAGGGAAGGCTTGGATATATAACAAAAGTTGACTATTATTAATTCTTAGTTCCAATTTTTTTGACAAGTTGCGGTGGTGTACCACCGCCGGTAATTCGGGCAGGCAGGATGATATTTTCAAACTTTCTTTGCCCGACCGTTTTCGAGCAAACTCCTACAAAACAACAAAAGCGTTGCAGACAAGCTGCAACGCTTAAATTGTTAGAAATCAAATTATAATCAGTAAGAAATTACTGCTCTTTCTTCTTTCTTGCGAGGAATGCTACACCTGCTGCTGCAAGCATAAGTCCACCGAATACGAAGAAGATTGTTGTTTCCTGACCTGATTTTACAGAGCTTGAACCATTGCTACCGCCATTGTTGCCGCCTGTAGTAGTTGTTGTTTTATTGCCGCCACCGCTGGGTGTGCCTGCCTGTACATTCTTAAGATCGTCTGTCTTAACTTCCTTACCGTCAGCTGTCTTTACCTTTGCGAGAATCTTCTCAACGCCTGCAATTTTCTTTGCGTCGTCAGCAGCTCTCTTCTTAACAACTGCCATTACATCAACGGGGTCAACCTTAAGTGTGTTGATGAGGTTCTGTGTGAGGTCTGTCTTTGCAGGGTCATCATAGTACTGCATAAGGTAGTTAGCAAGAAGTGTTACATCTGATTCGCCGTCGGGGAAAGCTGAACCAACAATGTTACCTGTTGATGTAATCTTTCTCTCAGGACCGCAATCCTTGTTATTTTCCCAAACAGCAACTGCTGCCTTCTTAGCGTCGTCCTCAGGGTTTTCAATCTGCTCACCGCTGCAATAGAGTGTGTCGCCGATGCAAGCACCGCTCATAATTGTGTTGTATGTCTGCATACCTGTGTTAGCTGAGAAAATTACACAGTAAATCTTTCCGTCAGACTTGCTGATTCCGGGGTCAGCATTAGCAAGGTCATATGTAGCGATACCTGTTGACTTATCCAGCTTACAGAGCTCTGCCTTAGCCTGCCATGCGGGCCAAGCCTTACCCTCTGATGTCTTTGTGCCGTCAGCCTTCCAGATGTGGCAGTAAACCTTTTTTGTTGTGTCGAGGTTCCAGCCTGACTTCTTAACATCAAACTTAACTACATTGCCTTCAGCAACTTCTTCTGAAGCGCTGTCTGCGCCAACCTCTGATGAATTATCTGCTGAAACTGCTGCGGATTCCTCTGCTGCTACTTCAGCGTTTGCTTCTGCTGCGCTTGCTGTAACAGCGGCTGTGCCAACCATCATTGCTGCAGCAATTACAACGCTTGCAATTTTCTTGAACATCTTAATCTCCTCCTGATTTGTTCGTGTTTTCAGAGATATTTACATAATATCTCAGTAAAGCTATTATACAATAAATATAACAAAACTTCAATACTTTTAAACGAAATGTAATACAACTTATTGCACAAGGTTTTGTATGCCACTTTGGTAATAATATACAAACATCTTTAATATTAATATCTTTTTGAATAATTGTGGAATAGATTACCTAAGAAAGCAATGAATAAATCGTTTGTGCAATCAAGATGTGCAAACAGCTCTCAAGCGTGATTTAACCGGTGGTTACTTAAGCATTGAATATACTGTTTCTTTTACAATTGAAAGTGCAGAGTCAACCTTATCAGGCTCCTTTGCTCCTGCCATAGCCATATCAGGCTTCCCGCCGCCGTTGCCGCCTGCTGTCTGAGCGACAGCCTTAACTATTTTTCCTGCGTTCGCTCCTGCTGAAAGTGCGTCCTTGCCGCAAGCCGCCGCAAATGTAACCTTGCCTTCGTTAACCGCTGCTAGTACGATTACAACATCTGCTGCACTGCTTCTTGCCCTCTCACACATTGTTCTGAGCACATCTGCATTTGCATTCTCAACCTTTGCAGTTACAATTCTTACACCGTTATTGAACTCTGCACCTGCAAACAGCTCGGAAAGCTGAGCGGCTGCAAGCTTTGAATTAAGCTCGGTGATTTCCTTCTGCTGGTTCTTTATGAGTGTTTCAGCCTTTTGTGCGCCCTCAACAACAGCCTTGGGATTTGAAATCTTGAGTGCAGAGCAAACTCCCATAATCATAGCGTTTGCGTTGTCAATATAGCTGCGTACTCCGTTGCCTGTCAGAGCCTCAATTCTTCTTACGCCTGCGGCAACAGAACCCTCCTGACGGATTTTGAAGAGTCCGAGATTAGAGGTATTGCCAGCGTGAGTACCTCCGCAAAATTCAACCGAGAAGTCGCCTGCGCTTACAACACGGACAACATCTCCGTATTTTTCTCCGAACAGAGCCATTGCGCCAAGCTTTTTAGCCTCTTCAATCGGCATTTCTTTGGTATTTACCTCAATTGCTTCAAAAATCTTTTTATTGACAAGGTTTTCAACCTCAATCAGCTCCGTTGCACTCATTGCGTCAAAGTGAGTGAAGTCGAAGCGGAAATATGAATCCGTAACAAGCTGGCCTGCCTGCTGAACATGATTTCCAAGCACCTCACGAAGGGCAGCCTGAAGCAAGTGAGCCGCCGTATGGTTTCTCATAATATCTGAACGGCGTTCGCTGTCAACAGCTGAATTTACCTCTGCGCCAACCGAAACACTGCCGCTCTTTACTGTGCAGGCATGCAGGAATATATTGCCCGACGGGTCTTTGGTGGTATCGTCAACATCGGCCGAAAAGCTACCACATTCAAGCACACCCGTATCGCCTACCTGTCCGCCGCTTTCAGCGTAGAACGGTGTTTTGTCAAGCACAATAATTGCGTTTTCGCCCTCGTTAATGCTGTCAACTCTTACTCCGTCTTTAACGATTGCAACTACCCTTGAAGTGCAGGAAAGCTCCTTGTATCCGACAAAATCTGTGTGTGCAACATCGGAAAGGTCTGTCGCATCGGAAATCCACGCATCTGCACCTGCATTTTTGCGGGCATCACGGGAACGCTTTTTCTGCTCCTTTAAAAGTTCATAAAAGCGGTCGGTATCTACCTTGATATTCTTTTCGGAGAGTATCTCTTTTGTAAGGTCAATCGGGAAGCCGTAGGTATCGTTCAGCTTGAACGCATCCTCGCCGCTTAGTGTATTGACATTGCCGCTCTCCATAATGCTCTGCAGCATTTTAAAGCCCTGATCGATTGTCTTTGCAAAGCTCTCCTCTTCAACCTTGATAACCTTCGTTATAAACTCCTGCTTCTCCTTAAGCTCGGGATAGGCTGTGAGGTTTTCCTTGATAACTGTGTCGCAAACCTTGTAGAGGAACGGCTCGTTATAGCCGAGAAGTCTGCCGTGACGGGCGGCTCTCCTTAAAAGTCTGCGAAGAACATAGCCCTTGCCCTCGTTTGACGGCATAACTCCGTCACCTATCATAAAGGTTGTGCTGCGGATATGGTCGGTGATTACACGAAGCGAAATGTCGGTCTTTTCACTCTTGCCGTACTCAACACCCGTAATGCTTGAAATGTGCTTCATTATATTCTGAATCGTATCGACAAGAAAAAGGTTGTCAACACCCTGCATTACGCAGGCAAGTCTTTCAAGTCCCATTCCCGTATCGATATTGGGGTGGTCGAGCGGAGTGTAGTTGCCGTTGCCGTCATTCTCAAACTGAGTGAACACGAGGTTCCACACCTCAACAAAGCGGTCGCACTCACATCCCACATGACAGTCGGGATCTCCGCAGCCCTTGTCTGCACCTCTGTCAAAGTAGATTTCCGAGCAGGGTCCGCAGGGACCTGAGCCGTGCTCCCAGAAGTTGTCCTCCTTGCCCAGACGAACCATATGAGAGGGATCAACGCCGACCTCCTCTGTCCAGATTTTGTATGCCTCATCATCGTCCTGATAGATTGAAACATAGAGCTTCTCCTCGGGCATTTCAAGAACCTTTGTGAAAAACTCCCAAGCCCACGCTGTAGCCTCGTGCTTGAAGTAGTCGCCGAAAGAGAAGTTACCGAGCATCTCAAAGAATGTGCCGTGACGGGCGGTGATGCCTACACGCTCAATATCGGGTGTGCGGATACACTTCTGGCAGGTTGTCACACGCTTGCGGGGCGGTGTTATCTCGCCTGTAAAATATTTTTTCATCGGAGCCATACCGCTGTTGATAAGCAGCAGGCTGTTGTCGTCCTTCGGAACAAGAGAAAAGCTCGGAAGTCTTAAGCAGCCCTTTGTTTCGAAGAATGATAAAAATTTTTCTCTTAATTCATTTAGTCCTGTCCATTGCATAATATACTCTCCTTTTTATTCGGCGGTGTACCACTTCCGTAATTCCTAAAAAACAAAAAACTGTCCCATATATAATATGGGACAGGAAGCTCCTGCGGTACCACCCAAATTGATGTAAACACATCCGCTTTGAGTAATCATAGGATTACAAGCCTTTAACGCAGGCATACGCTGTGCTTAGTCACACAGAGCTCAGGGGCAGCTGCCGAATTTTCACCCAAAGCCTCGCACCAAACGGCTTCTCTCTGAAAGGCTGTAAAACGGCTCATCCCGTCATTGCCGAAATAATATTTAACTTACTTAGTCATTATAAAACCGATTTTTCGGCTTGTCAATAGCTTTGAAAAATTAATCCCGCTTTTTTCTGATTACAGAGCCTGTCGGAATAGCCCTGTCCGACTTCATCTTAAGCTTCTGCGTCGGGTGCGGTGCGCTGTCAACAAACTCTCCGTCCTCATTCTGAAGCGAAATACATTTTATATTGAAGGGCACTCCGCTCGGCGGCAGAACATCAAGCGTGTCGCCGACAAGAAATTTATTTCTCTGTGAAATAAGCGAGGTCGTTTCATCAACGGATTTTTCACAGACTGCAACTGCGTCATAATGTCGGATATAACCTCCGTTGCCCGTAACCTGTCCCGGCTCGCCGTTAAAGTAAAAGCCTGTGTTGTACTCCCTATGGCTGATTTTTTCAAGCTCCTCCTTAATCCAGGGCTTGAGCCTGTAATCGTCACTCAGGTTTTCAAAATAATCGTCAACTGCGTGGCGGTAGGCATTTGTTGTTACAGCGGTGTAGTATGCCGACTTTGCCCTGCCCTCTATTTTGAAGCTCGATATTCCTGCCCTGACAAGCTCGGGAATATGCTCAATCATACACAAATCCCTTGAATTGTAGAGGTATGTTCCGTCAGAGGTTTCTTCAACAGGAAAATACTGTCCTTCTCTGTTTTCCTCAAACAGATGATATTTCCAGCGGCAGGGCTGAGCACAGTCGCCGTGATTTGCATCTCTGCCTGTCATATAGCTTGAAATAAGGCATCTTCCCGAAAATGACACGCACATCGCACCGTGAACGAAACATTCAATTTCAAGCTCAGAGGGGATTTTTGCACGCATTTCAGCAATTTCATCAAGCGGAATTTCCCTTGCAAGCACCACTCTTGACGCACCCATATTATACAGCGCATTTGCCGTCGCATAGTTTGTAACTCCCGCCTGAGTTGATATATGCCTTGCAACCTTGGGCGCATAGCGCTTTGCCGCTTCAAGTATTCCCAGATCGGCAATAATCAGTGCGTCAACTCCGCACTCCTGAGCATAACTCAGAAAGTCGGGCAGATATTCAAGCTCACGGTTTCGTGGCAGAACATTGCAGGTGACATAGATTTTTTTGTCCAGGGCGTGAGCCTTGTCGCAGGCAAGCTTCAGCTGAGTATTGTCAAAATTCTTTGGTGCAGACCTCATTCCGAACAGCTTTCCTGCAAGGAATACTGCGTCGGCGCCGAAGCTGAGAGCGGCTTCAAGGCACTCCATATCGCCGGCAGGCGAAAGTATTTCAGGTTTTTTTATCATTGTATTTTCTCCAGATTTGCTTCGTGTTCATAAATTGTTGAAGCGTAATATGCGTTTCCGTCCTTATCGTGGCAGAAGAAGTAATAGCTTGTGTCGTTGGGATTGAGCGCCGCCTTGATAGCCTCCATTCCGGGATTGCAGATAGGTCCTGCGGGAAGTCCAGCCTTGTTATAGGTATCGTACCTGCTTGTGTAGTTTTTGCCTGCGCTTGCAGGAACATCTGCGGCGCTTCTGTAGGGATAGAACTTTGTGGAATCAAGTCCGAGATTTGACACACCCATATTTACATCAGCAGTAAGACGGTTGTGCAGGATGGAGGAAACTGTATACATATCATCGGAATTTGCAGCCTCAGCCTGAATGATTGAAGCGATTGTCATAATCTCGTCAAGAGTATAGCCGCTGTCGCTCTTTTCAAGCATTTTCTTAACCGTTGTCAGCTTGTCGTAGCCTCTGACATCCTGCTTTTCGGTTAATTTCATTTCGTAGTTGTTGAGGAATTTATAAATTGTGCTTTCTGCATCCTCGTTCTTGTAAAATTCATAGGTATCGGGATAAAGGTATCCTTCAAGCTTATAATAACGATCCTTGCTGTTTTTAATATCCTTAAGGAAGCTGAAATCCTTGTCAAACTTGTCCGACGCACAAAGCTCAAGGAAGCTGTCAGTGTTATTAAGAACGCCGTTTTCCTTTAAGGTATTGGCAATTTCAAGCACATTCTGACCTTCGGCAATCATTACCTTAACGGTGTCCGTTCTGTTATTTTTACTCAGAAGGTAGTTGATTATTGCCTCATAGTCCATATTTTTTCGCATTTCATATGTACCCTGAGTGAAGCTGTCGGTTGACTTTGTCATACTTGCAAACATTTTAAAGTAGGAAGGCTCATCAATAATTCCGTTTTTTGCAAGTGTGTCTGCAATCAGGTCAAGCGTTGGATTTTCGGGGATTTCAATCGTGACCGTTGAGGAATCCGTCCTGTTGATTGCAAGCAAGTCGTTCATTCCGTTGACGACAAACACCGAAAGCATTGCGCCGACAATCACAACCGAGGTAATCCAGAACAGTCTGAAATAACGGCGGTTGCGCTTATTCTTGGCTTTACGCTCCTTTTTTTCCGCTTTTTTCTTCTTTTTAAGCGCATTTTTGGACTGACGGGCAATTTCCTCCTTTACATCCTCGCCGCTGTAGGAGTTAAGCTCGTCAGATTCACTGAAGCTGTTTATTCCTCCGTCCTCGTAGCTGTCACGGATATTAAGCTGAAAGTTATCAGCCTTGCGCCGTCTTTGCTCCTCAAAATTATTCCCTGTGAAATTATTATCAAGGCTCATCTAATCATCCCTTTTTAAACGCATTGCGTGTAATTTGTAAATTTTTCCGTCACTAAAATGTCGGTATTCCTGTCAAATATACCTCTTGGAAGCTCCTTTTCAATACAGCGTGAGTAGCATATCCCCACGGTTGTTCCTCCGAATTCCTCAAGAAATCTGTCGTAGTAGCCCTTGCCAAAGCCGATTCTGTAGCCCTGTCGGTCAAAGCAAAGTCCGGGGACAAGGCACAGTCCGTCCGACAAATCTGTAACTCTTTTGCAGAGGGCTTCGTCAGGCTCCATAATAGAGAAAGCCCCCTTTTTCAGACAATCGGTTGATGTAATATAATAGAAATCCATAAGTCCCGATTTATCTCTGCACTTCGGAACGGCTACCCGCTTGCCGTCCTTAAGGGCGGTGCTGATTATCACCGAGGTGTCGACCTCAATCGGTGTTGATACAAAGGCAAACAAGGTTTTACAGCTTTTGTACTCGTCGAGCGAGAGAAACTGCTGTGAGAGCCTTCTGTCAAGCTCCTTTTTGACCTCCGCAGGACACTGCGAGCGAAGCCGTTTATATACCGAGCGAAGCTCAGCCTTACGCTGTCTTACATTTCTGCTTACAGGCATTGCATTGCCTCAATTACGCTGTCTGCCGCTTCCTTTGACAGAGCGGCACTGACAATTGCGTGACCGAACTCAATTGCACAGCCTGCACCCTTTGCAGTTATAACTCTGCCGTCAGTTACGGTATG